>CALBHK010000461.1 GCA_937894565.1 uncultured Chlamydiae bacterium | reverse complement strand
CTGCAAAAAGGCCTATGGGTTGTAACATCCTAGTAGTATTCACATTTGTTTCCCCGCTGATTTCTAATTGCTGGGCGTTGACACCTAATGCTATTTTACCAGAAGCCTCCAGGTCGACTTTGCCATAGGGAAAAAATCCCTCTGCTCCAATCTGAACACCATAAAAGTAATTTTTTGTATAAAAATTATCTTGAATAGTTAAGACTGAACCCATTGGTAGACTTGGTGTATTATATATTGCATCATTTAAAGTCAAATGCTCATGAATACCCATAAAGCGCAATCCGGCACTCATAATGAATGGAAATGACAGGGTCTCGGTTAGGTTATAAAGGCCATTTAACTCAAGACTATAAGGCAGAAAGGTATCACTGTCCGTAATTGTATTGGGCCTGTTACCAACCAGCACATTTTCGCTAGCGGATTGCACAGAAAAAAAGGGTACATCTAATATGGGTTTGCCTACTCCCACAGAAGATGCAGTAAATGTCTGTGTAGCTTGGGCGAGTCCAAAACCACTTCCCTCAATACCATAACGCTTAGCAGAGTCTATCCATCCACCTAGCTTAATGCGAACATCCTTTACTTTATCGAAATGAAAGCTATCTATGGAAGACCCTTTACCGAAAATAATTTGTGTGCCGGGTTTATTAATAATGGCAAAGGATGAAAAATTTTGAGTAGCAAGGGGTACACTAATAGGTGAATCTTGTGACCACCACTGTAAATATTCGGCACTAACCCACCATCTATTTTGTTGCGATGCAGCCTGTGTATCCAAAATAAGGAAGACACACAAAAAAGCTATGATAAGTGATGTTAACTTCACCAAAATAAATCCATTTTGCTGACGCCCAAAACATGAATTAATTTTGAGCGTTAAAGAGTTATACCCTAAGAATAGCAAAGGGAAGTTATTTATAAAACAGGTATTGGGTATTAAAGTTGCTAAAAAAGAGCTAGTTGTCAGATCCTCTCAAGAGTATGTTGTGGCATAATCACGCACTTCCGACATATATTAAAAATTTTGGAGCAGGTTCATGCTGAAAAATAAAAAAGCGATAATTACTGGCGGTAATCAAGGAATAGGTAGGGGAATTGCACTTGCGATGGCACAAGCAGGGGCAGATATACTAATTCAATATCGTTCTTCAGAATCATTAGCCATGAAGACCTGTAACACTATACAAAATCTAGGGCGGGAAGCTTTTGCCTTGCAAGCAGATTTTACTCAAGAGAAGGATACATGCAATTTTATTGATAAAGCTATTGAAACATTAGGTGGTGCCGATATCCTGATCAACTGCGCAGCTGCTTATGATCTCGACTTTGGCCATTTAAGCGGCCAGAGACAGCTGGTAACTCAATGAATTAATGGTTTTATCAGTATATTTTTCGAAATCAAGTGGAACTTGAGACTTTGAAAAATATTTATTTAATTGTCTTGCGTGGTGGCATGGGTTCTAAGGCAATGAAGCAGTCTATAGAGCAATTAGCAACCATTCCATTGAAGGAAGAGCGAGTAGTTCTTGCTACAGGCCGCTTTGTTGGCGAGGGATTTGATGACGCCCGTCTGGATACTTTATTTATGACGTTTCCTATTTCATGGAAAGGTACTATTGCCCAGTATGTTGGTCGATTACATCGTTTGCATCATTCGAAAAAGGAAGTTCATGTTTATGATTATGTTGATTTCGCAGTTCCCATGCTGGACAGGATGTTCCAACGTCGTGTGCGTGCGTATGAAGGTGTAGGGTACAAAATCATACAACCCGCAAGTGCTTACGCTGGTTGGCCGTCTGATGTAGTTTTACCTGCTGATCCGCTATGGAAAAATGATCATGTGGCTTCAATTCGGCGATTGGTAATTGATGGCGTTGATAATTCTTTAGCTCAATTATTCTCAGATATTGCTCATTTAGAAATCGATCAGATTGATCGCGCACGCAGCATGATTGAAGCATTTCTCTTTTATCGCCTGGAAACTTTACCTCAAACAAAAGGTCGCTTTCAGCTAAATCATGAATTGGCTATTCCTTTTGATAGCCTGGGCTGTATGGAAGTTGATTTATTGTGTCAAGACTCATTCCTTGTCATTGAAATTGATGGCATACAGCATTTAGCAACAAAAGATGCCTATCGTTCAGATAGGCGAAAAGATCTGTTACTCCAGGAGCAAGGGTATATGGTATTACGTTTTTTAGCAGAAGATGTGAGCAAACGACTTGATGTTGTTTTAGACACCATTCTTCGTGTATTGCATAACAGGCAGAGCACTGCCTTATCACTCAATCAAGGGAGGCAATGTGAGCCAAATAATTAATATTTACTGCGATGAAAGTTGCCATTTAGAATCGTCTCAAATATCGGTTGATAATCGTTTTATGGTATTAGGTGGCATTGCTTGTTCAGAGGATGACAAACAATCA
>CALBHK010000460.1 GCA_937894565.1 uncultured Chlamydiae bacterium | reverse complement strand
TTCCTCCATGAAATAGGTAAAAAGATAACAAAAATTTAATTACGCAAGAAGTCTATTTATAAAAAAAGCAAAGCAACCCATGGCTCTCGTTACCGATACAGTGGACCGCTTACAAAGAAGTTTTCGAGAAACACCGCTTCTGGATGAAATGCGCAAGCAGGGTAAATTAGAACTACACTTTCTTCGTGAAGGGCTTATTGTTAATCAAAATTCTAATAGCGCTCAGCTCTTGCAATGGGATATTGGAGTGCTATTTGCTTCAAGCTACGTCCGTCAATTGAGTGACAACGTTAAGCGCAGCAAAGAGCAAAGCGTGCGAAACGGAGATTGGATTACGAAGGCTCCCTTCGGATATAAAAATATCACTCTGCCAACAGCGAAGAAAACGATCGAAGTAGATCCTTTGAACGCGCCCTTTGTCATTAAGATGTTTGAAATGTACGCAACCGGCGTTCATTCATTCCAGACTGTTGCCGATGAAATGAATAAATTAGGAATGGTAAACGCTTTAGGAAACCCCATTGGCGCCAGTCGCATTGAGATTACCCTGAAAAATCCCTTTTATTATGGGATTATGCGGGTTAAGGGCGAATTCTATCCGCATAAATATCCCCCTTTAATATCAGAGTGGCTCTTTGATCAAGCCCAAGAAGTTATGACTGGTCATCATAAAGCCCCAGTTCATTATGCAGGCCATCCTATTCTTCTAAGAGGATTGATTAAATGCGAACACTGCGGATGCACAGTAACCGGTGATATTAAGAAGAAAAAATATATCTATTATAGCTGCAATAATTCAAAACGGACTTGCAAAAAGATTTGGACGAGGGAAGAACAACTTCTTGCTCCACTCTTAGAATATTTCGATAAGATCCGTTTATCCGATGCTCAAATAGAAAGTGTTGTGGCTTCTTTGAAACAATCGTATGCCCATGAGCAAGATTTTTTTAAGCATTCGCAAGAAACTTTAAGAAAAGAGCTGGATCAAATTCAAAGTCGAATTTCCAAGTTAATCGACATGCATTTAGATGGAGGGATAGATTCCGAAACCTATCATCTTAAATTAGAAGAGTATAAGAAACGTCAAAGAGAGATCACTTCAGAGATGAAAGCTCATATCAATGCGGACGAGACTTGTTTGATTACGGCGAAGACGGTATTGGATTTGGCTAAACGGGCGAAGGAAATCTTCATAAGTTCGAAGATACCTGAAAAACAGCAATTGCTAAACTTGGTCTTTTCGAACTTGAAATTAGATGGAAGAAAGCTGTTAGTGACACTGCGAGAACCATTTCTGACCCTTACCGCAATGTCACATCAACCAGCAGATCTCCGAATGCTGGATTCGAACCAGCGACCAATTGATTAACAGTCAACTGCTCTACCACTGAGCTAATTCGGAATTGCAGCTAGATTGTAACCAGACGATGAATTTCTTGCAAATAATTTTCGTTTTTTTCATAACGTTACAGTCATTTCTCAAAGTTCAAATTAGAGCCAATATATTTAGCTATAATCTTCTTTCCTTTTCTTTTTCCTGTTAAATAAATATATTCCCCCAAATTATCTAACTGCCCACACAAACTTCCTTGATTGGTCAGCGCATTTACATACGCAGAAAAATATTTGGGTGCTTTTTCTCCCTTCAAACGATACTCGATCAACTCCATTAAGCGTAAAAAAACCTCTTTTTTAGCCCGCATTTCCTCAACAAAAAATAACTCAACGCTGTCCATTATTTCATTATTCATTTGTGTAAATATCTTTTGAGCCTTTTTTGTACATTCATTAAATAAAAGTAAGTATTGTTTAAAATTATTTTCCGCCAACTCATCCAAACATTTCTGATGGTGGTCCAAATGTTTTTTTTGCTTTGGAGATGTAATATGGATAATCAACTTATTCACCATAGCCACCCTCTCTTTTGCATCAATCACTTCGGCCAATAGTTCATAGGCATGATTTAATATCCGCATTTCTTGAGTGCTCAATTTCATTGATGCGGAAGGGATCTTTTTTACTTTTTGCTTCAAAAGAGCATACAGCTTTAAAATTTCATAATTTGACATGAAAGAAACGATCGCATTAGTACCCCGTATCCTATTTAAAAAATGCTCACACACATTTTTTAAATGCTGATAATGCCAATTACTTGCTGTTGCCATGATAATATTGCTATGGTTAATTTCCTCAACGCCCTCCCCATAGCTTGTACACATATCCGTTTTTTCCATAATTTCTTTTTCTGGAATTTCATTTCTTACAGTATAAATCTGATACATTTCTAAAAATTTCTCTATATAGAGGGAATTGCAAAATTCCCGCAAGCGCTTTTTTGTGCTTTTATCAAAATTTGACGTTTGGCGTAAATACCCTACTCTTAAGAGTATGTGAATTTACATCAAACGCCCACTTTTAACAAAATCATCAAAAAATCGTTTTGGCGCTAGTTTTGCAACCCCCTCTATATACAGTGAATGTTTTTTCCACAAAATTAGCCAAATTTTCTAATGTTTCTTTTGCTTTATTTTTTTTATTTTTTGGCTTTATTAAAACAATGCCTAAAATATCTTCCTTCAAGGGATTATCAAATATTGTACTGCTCGCTAATCTGGAAATTCTTTTCACGATTTCTTGAAATTCCAATATGAAATAACTATCATCTCTCTTAAATTCTTGCAAACTGTCCATGCTAATTAAACAGTGCACAATTTTATCTTTTAAACAACTCGCTTCTATAGATCCATTTAAGAGATAAGAACTAATAGAATCCCCAAGTCCTTCTTCTTCTAATAATTGCAATTCTTCCATAATCCCCAAGCGCCTAGGATAAAATATAAATTGCAAAAAACCTAACATCCGCCCTTTTCCCACCCCATCGAGCTTTACCTGAGAAAAAAACCGAATATTTTCACGATCATACGATTTAGAAATAAAACTATTTGTATCCACCCTTACTCCCTCAAATATTGTTTACTTTATAAACCAATTCAAAATTTGAAAAAACAAGGGCGATTACGCAATAGGGTTATTTATACTTGGCTTTATCTGAACCATATAAAAGAGAGGCAGTCGATAGATTTTTTCGTACATGAGGAAAGAAAAGTTCAATTTCATTGATCAGTTCATCCACCTTTCTCCTCATCGAATGCTGCCCTACAGGGCACTGACAAGTGATGCGATTATAGCCATAATAAGCCGCCATCGTACGCAGATCTTCTTCTGATGATAAAATAAGAGGGCGGATGATCGTGACATCAAAATCGTGCATATATAGTTTGGGCAAATTGCCGGCAAACTCCCCTTTATGAAAAAGATTCATCAGAAGCGTCTGAGCATTGTCGTCCCGATGGTGTCCAAAGGCTACAGTATTAGCTCCTCCCTCTTTTGCTGCTTCAAAAAGCAATCGCCTACGCTCTCTGGAGCAGCGGTAACACTCTAGGGTTTCCAATTTCTGAGTTGATTCTCGAATATAGAGCGGCACTCCCAAATCCTTGCATATAGCCTGCAGGAATTGAATATTCACACCGGAACCGCAAGTAAACTCTCCCGCCACATTAATGGCGATCAAATTAAACTTAGGCACTCCATATCCATTAATAGCGGATAATAGATAAAGAAGCGCTAAACTATCTTTGCCTCCACTTAACGCCACGGCAATAGAGGTGTTTTCATCAATCATTTCAAATTGATGGATTGCTTTACGACACTGGCTTTCCAGCTCTCTGGCTACCCCCTTAAAGGGGGCACGGGCTATAGGAAGATTTATACCCAAACAACTTGAAGAATTGGTTTTTGACGAGGTCGGCGGCCTCTGAATTTGAGGCCCGTCTGCATCGCCCAACTTATTCAAGTTGAGCTGCTT
>CALBHK010000459.1 GCA_937894565.1 uncultured Chlamydiae bacterium | reverse complement strand
CGCAGCCTGAAGGGCTGCAAGAGTTAGCCTGATGCGTATGCCTGCCCATCCTGTCCTTCTTTTGTTCTTTTTCTATCCTGTTTAAGCTTTTTCGATCACAATCACAGTCATTTCTCCGTTCAAATCCCACTCCTGTCCCTCTTTCAATTCTTCAAAACTCACTGTGTTAGCCAAAATCTCTCCCTGAATATACTCTCCATAGACTGCAAAGCATTCCCGCAATCTATCGCTTGCTCTTAATTTCAAGAGAATACGGTCTGTCACTTCCAAGCCCGCATCTCGGCGCATGGTATTCACTTTATTCACCACTTCACGCGCAAGCCCTTCCAAAAGCAGCTCATCATTAAGTGTTGTATCTAAAACAATGGTGATCTTGTCTAAATTAGCTGCAAACGATCCCTCTTTGACGCTTCTGAAAACTTCTACATCTTTGCCGCTTAATTCCACACGCTCCCCTTCAATATCAATCTCAATGCTCTTACCTTCCATAAGACGTGCTAAATTAGACTGGCTCATCCCTTCAATTGCAGATTTTGCCGCTTTCATTTTGCTACCTAACCTGCCCCCCAAAACCTTAAAATTGGGCTTTGCGGTGAGTTTCACAAATTCCGTCTCATCCTCATGCAGCTCAATAGCTTTTACATTCAATTCATCAGCAATCAGATGGCTCTGCTCTCTTAAAAAGGCCAATTGATGGCTATCTGCACAGACAAGGTGTGCCAAAGGGAGCGGCTGGCGCACTTTAATTTTGTGCTCTTTCCTTAACCCATGCCCCAGGCTCACAGCTGTCTGGACCACGCGCATCGCCTCTTCCAAATGAAGATCTTTTAAAGCAGTGTCTACAATCGGAAAATCGCATAAATGCACAGAAGAGGGCATCTTTTCGCCTTTAAGATTTTGATAGATAGATTCTGTAATAAAGGGAATAAAAGGAGCTGCCACTTGGCAGAAGGTCAGTAAGACATGATAGAGCGTATCAAATGCCTCCCGGCGATCTTTTGTCGCCTCCTCTTCCCAAAAACGGCGGCGCGAACGGCGGATATACCAATTGGTTAATTGATCGACAAAGCCAACCATTGGCTTGACTGCCCGGCTTAAATCATAACTCTCCATGGCATCATCTACTTCTTCTACTAAGGATTGGGTTAAAGAGAGCAGCCAGCGGTCAATGACTGCTTCTGGATGTGTGCGCTCTGCCGGCTTATAATCATAAATGCGCGCATAAGTCACAAAAAAGCTATACGCATTCCACAAGGGGATTAAAATTTGTCTGGCTACCAATTCCACACCGCGCTCTGAAAAACGTAGATCATCCGCTTTAGCAGCTGGGCTATCTAGCATATAAAGACGCACAGCATCTGCCCCATACTTGGCAATCACATGCATAGGATCAGGGTAATTTTGCAGCCTTTTGGACATTTTGGTCCCATCTTCGGCCAAAATCAACCCATTGACAATCACATTTTTAAATGCCGGCTTTTCAAAAAGAGCAGTGGAGAGTACCGTTAATACATAAAACCAGCCACGCGTCTGATCTAGCCCTTCGGCAATAAAATCGGCAGGATAGTTTTTTTCAAAGATTTCCTTATTTTCAAAGGGATAATGACTTTGACCATAAGGCATAGAACCCGATTCAAACCAGCAATCAAAGACTTCGGGAACGCGCTTATAGATTTTAC
>CALBHK010000458.1 GCA_937894565.1 uncultured Chlamydiae bacterium | reverse complement strand
AATCCTCTAATCCTCTAATCCTCTAATCCTCTAATCCTCTAATCCTCTAATCCTCTAATCCTCTAATCCTCTAATCCTCCATCTATTGACTTTTTTTCTTGAATGAATTATTATTCTGATCAATATGAATAAATATTCAACAAAAAGGGAGATATGTCAGCCAAGCAATCGCCAATAGAAAGGCAAAATGCCATCAAAGAGCTTCTTGTTAAATGTGCTGTTTCTGATCAAAAGCAGCTGGTGGAGCTTTTGCTTAGCCATTATGGAATTGAGACCAATCAAGCGGTGGTTTCGCGCGATTTACGCAAGCTCCGTGTTGTCAAAAAGATGATGGGCAGGAGTTTGGTTTATGAGATACCAGACACAGATGTAACCACTGAAATTTTAAGATTGGCCCTAGTCGATATTAGCCATAATGAATCGATGATTGTCATTAAAACTCACCCCGCTTTGGCTGATTTTGTGGGGGATTGTCTGGACCAGCATACAGATTTAGATGTTTTGGGTTGTTTAGCCGGAGAGAATGTCGTATTTGTCACCCCGAAATCTATTAAAAATATCAAAACAACATGTCAGCAAATTTGTGAAAAATTTCATTTTAAACAGAAATATAAGGATGATAAAAATGTATAAAATATTAATTGCCTGTTTAATGGCTGCCTGCCTGCAAGCGGCTGCTCCTCTTATTGTGGGCACTAACGCGGAGTTTCCTCCGTTTTCTTATATCGAGAATAAAAAAATTGTAGGATTTGATATTGAAGTGGCCCAAGAGGTGGGCAAGCGCTTAGACAGAGAAGTTCAGTTTAAAGATATGCCCTTTGATGCCCTTATTCCAGATGTTGTTTTAGGGCATGTCGATTTTGTGGCAGCGGGCATGAGCTATACAGAAGAGAGAGCAAAGCGTGTCTTTTTTACAAAGAGTTATTTATCTGAGGATCCTTTAGTTATTTTTTCTAAAGGTCAAAAAATGGAAATGGAGGATTTGTTAGGCAAAACCGTTGTCGTCATTGAAGGCTTTACGGCTGATCTTCTTATGTCTTCTAAAGAGGGTGTGCATCTTATACGTTTGCCTACCCAAGCGGATGGTTTTATGGCCATCAAAAGCGGCAGGGCCGATGCTTTTGTGACAGCAAAAAGCACTATTAATTCTTTTGTTGAAAAACAGGATGCCTCTGCTTTTTACATTCAGGAAATTGAAAATACAGGAGAGACTTGTGCGTTGGTTGTGCCTAAAAATAAACCCCAAATGCTAGCAGATGTTCAAAAAGCGCTGGATGAGATGGAAAAAGATGGGACAATGCAGCAACTTAAAACAAAATGGAAACTACAATGATTGATTTTTCTTTAATTTGGGAATCGCTTCCCTCTCTTTTAGAGGGAAGTTTGATGAGTTTGCAAATTAGTTTGATTGCAGCTGGGCTAGGGATAAGCTTAGGCTCCGTTTTTGGCATAGTGGAAGCAAAGCGTTTGCCTTTTTCTTTTTTGGTCAGCTTTTATGTCACGCTCTTTAGGGGCACGCCTATGTTGGTGCAAATTCTATTTGTCTACTATGTGCTGCCGCAATTTGGCGTGGTGATTGCTCCTTTTTGGGCGGCAAGTTTTGCCATCGGCCTCAATAGCTGCGCTTATGTGAGCCAGATTATTCGAAGCGGCATACAAGCTGTCTCTAAAGGGCAGAGTGAAGCTGCTTATACATTGGGATTTAGTTCTTTTAAAACGATGCGTTATATCGTTTTCCCTCAAGCTTTGCGCATCACACTGCCCTCTTTAGGCAACGAGATGGTGACACTTGTGAAAGATTCTAGCCTAGCCTCTATTATCGGAGTGATGGAACTCTCTAAAGAGGCCTCTATTATTCGAAGCAGGACTTATGATGCTTTTTCCATTCTTTTGGCTGTCTCTGTCATCTATTTGATTTTAACAGCTCTTCTTTCTTTCTGCATAAAAAAATATGAAAAGAGGCTCTCTCATGTTTAAGGTAAACAATTTAACAAAAATCCATCAAAAGACAATTTTAAATGACATCAGTTTTGAAATTAAGCATGGCCAAGTGGGCATTTTTTTGGGAGGATCGGGAGCCGGTAAATCGACACTGTTGCGCGTGCTAAATCATTTGGAGAGCTGTGAGAGCGGCACTTTTGTTTTAGATGGAAAAGTTTTGAACTTAGCAGAGATGAATCAAAACCACACTATTGGTATGGTCTTTCAACATTTTAATCTATTTGAACACTTAAATGTGCAAGATAATATCACTTTGGCTTTAAGGCATTGCAAAGGCGTGGACAAGCAAGAAGCGCGAGAGATTACACACGCTCTTTTGATACGCTACGGCTTATCTGATAAGGCTGATCTGTATGTAAGTCAGCTCTCCGGTGGACAAAAGCAGCGCTTAGCTATTGCCAGAACGCTTGCTTTGGATCCTAAAATCATCTGCCTAGACGAGCCGACCTCAGCGCTCGATCCCAAGCTGACTACTCAGGTGGGGCAGCTGGTCATGGAGTTGGCAGCAGAAAATAGAATTGTGATTTTAACCACGCATGATATGCACTTGCTGGATAAGGTGGATGGGGCGCTTTTTTTTCTTGAAGATGGAAATATAGTAGAAAGGTGCTCAAAAAATGAGGTGGGCCCATTGCACTATCCAAAATTGTATCACTTTTTAAGCGGCACTTAAAATAACTCAGGCTAACCCACAGGATAGGAGAT
>CALBHK010000457.1 GCA_937894565.1 uncultured Chlamydiae bacterium | reverse complement strand
CAAAGCGGATCTATGGGAGAAATGCTAAGCGTTGCATTTCCCCTCATGCTTTCCTCCCTTTCCATGATGGCAATGTTTTTTGTCGACCGCACTTTCCTTTCTCACTATTCTATGGAAGCTTTTAATGCTGCAGCGCGATCCGGAACACTCTCTTGGGCTTTTATGGCTGGTTGGATAGCTTTAGGAAGTATGGCGGAAGTTTTTGTCGCTCAATTCAACGGCTCTAAACAATATCAAAAAATCGGCGCTCCTGTTTGGCAGATGATCTATCTTTCATTAGCCACTTTTTTCTTCTTTATCCCTATCTATTTCTGGGGGACAGAACTTATCTATGGAACAGGGATTGAAAATGCGATGCCGAGACAATATTTTGGCTTAATGATGTTATTTGCTCCTAGCTTTCCCCTCTATGCAGCGCTCGCTGCTTACTATATTGGCAGAGGAAAAGTGAAGGTCATCACTTGCTTAGCTATTGCAGCCAACTTAGTCAACGCTCTTTTAGATTATTTTCTTATTTTTGGAATTGAGGGATGGCTTCCCTCTTATGGCATTGAGGGGGCGGCGATCGCCACATGCGCTAGCCAAGCTTTCCAGGCATGCGTTCTTTTAATTCTTTTTATTAGACCGGCAGCGCAAAAAAATTATGGCACAAATCAATGGCGCTTTAACTGGCCCATCATGAAACAGTGTTTAAAAATAGGCATTCCAGGAGCCCTTGCCGTTTCAACAGAAATGTTTGGATGGGGAGCTTATTTTGAACTCATCAAACTAACAGGAGAAGAGGCCCTTACTATTGCATCTGCCTGTCAATCGGTAGCCATTCTTCTCTTCTTCTTTCCAGAGGGCATGTATAAAGGGATTACAACCATAGTGGGAAATTTAATCGGTGCAAACCGCTATGATCTTATTGAACAAACCATTTGGAACGGGGTAAAATTAACGCTCTATTATGGGGTTGTTCTTCTCTGTATTTATTGGCTGATTCCGACAGACTACATCACCGGCCATTTTAATTTAGCCTGGGGTGGAAGCTATTTTGAAACAACGTTAGACATCTGCCTCCTCATTCTTATCGCCAATATTTTACTGGAAAACATTCGCTTTACCTATTACGGCATCTTAACCGCAGCAGGAGATACAAATTTCCTTCTGCTTAGCAACTCTGTTACTATCTGGATTGTGCTTATTCTCCCCCTCTATATTGCTGTTAACTTCTTTACCATAGATATTATTGCTATCCAGCTGCTCATGCTCACCTATATTATTTCTGCTATTTGCATCAACTATCTTCGGTTTAAACAAGGCAGCTGGAGAGCTATTCAACTCACAAAAGCAGCTTAACTTTTCTCTCCCTCTTTACACATAAAAAATTTAATGTTAACGTGTTCGAAAATTTCACCTTGAGAACATATCATGCGGCAATTTATAGTTTTATTTTTAATTTTCTCTAACCTTCTTATAGCCAAAGACACTCTTCCTTATCTGACTTCTGAGTGCGATTCTTTAGTTTTATTTGAAGGGATTGTCAATACATATAGCGGCAAGCTAGTACTTATGGACCAGGATATCTCAATTGAAGGTCCCTCTC
>CALBHK010000456.1 GCA_937894565.1 uncultured Chlamydiae bacterium | reverse complement strand
GATTCTAAGCGCTTAACCTGCCTCTCCAAAAGTCTTTTATCAATCTCAATTTGTTTCTCCCCTTCTCCTCTCAGATAACCGCCTCCCGATCCTCCGCTGCCGCCGCCTGTTCCTTGACGGTCCAAATGCGTCCACAATCTCTTTAATCGGGGAAATTGATAACGCACCTGGGCCAATTCAACTTGTAATTGCGCCTCTTTTGTATGAGCGCGTTGGGCAAAGACGGCAATAATTAATTCTGTACGGTCAATCACCTCCCGTCCAAATACCTCTTCTAAATTTCTCTGCTGGGCAGGAGAGATCTCTTCATCAAAAATAATCACATCGGCATCTGTTTGATCAATCAACTCTTTAACTTCCTTTACCTTTCCTTCTGATAGATACGTAGAAGCAGTAATTGTGCGTAGATTGCAAGGAAGAATTTTAACCACTTCCAACCCATAGGTGTCTGATAAAAAAGCCAGTTCCTGTAAGTGTTCTTCACATACAGCACGCCGAGCCTGGCCAGAAAATGTAGCGATCAAAAACGCTTTTTTCATAAATTCATGCCTCTATTTTTAATCCATCATAAGCTAGAAAAAAACCGAAAGGAAGCTTTTTCTGCAAAGCCTCGTGCTCCACTTCATGGGCAATATGCACAAAATAGGTTCTGTTAGCCCCCACTTTTCTAGAAAAAGAGATCGAGTCTTCCACATTAAAATGAATAGGAGAACTCTCTTCCCTTAGAGCACTAATCAATAAAACTTCAACCCCTTTAAGATGATTGAAAATCTCTTCATCATATTCTTTAATATCAGATACAAAAGCAAAATTACCAATACGCAGTCCATCCACACGCATTCCCATTTGATAAAACGGGAAAGTATAAAGCTCTAAGCCTGCAAAAGAAACAGCTCCTCCCTCTGGCGGTACATAATGCACTTCGCTTTTGGTCACCGAAGAGAGCGTTTTATGAGTGGGCTCGAAGATGTAATGATAACGTACGGAAAGATCATCATAACAAGAGCGTGACATCAGCAAAGGCAAAATTTTTCTTCCACAGGTATACGCCCTTAAATCATCAATACCAGCCGTATGGTCGTGATGAGCATGAGTAATAAAAACCCCATCTAAATGAGAAATCCCAAATGCAAGTGCTTGAGATCTAAAATCCTGGCTGGCATCAATTAATAACGTTTTATTTTGGTATTGAATCAGGTAACCAGGACGAGAACGGCGGTTGTGCGGGTTACTAGACTGACATACGCTGCATTTACAGGCAGCTACAGGCACTCCCATGGAAGAGCCTGTCCCCAAAAAAAGTAGAGATAATTTAGCCATGCGCGTCCTCCAATACTGCTTCAATTTAACAGGATAGAAAAAAAAAGAACAGGGATAGAAAAAGAAGAATGACAGGATGGGCAGGCATACGCATCAGGCTAACTCTTGCAGTC
>CALBHK010000455.1 GCA_937894565.1 uncultured Chlamydiae bacterium | reverse complement strand
CGCAGCCTGAAGGGCTGCAAGAGTTAGCCTGATGCGTATGGGATGGGCAGGATCGCCTTCGGCGGCAGGATGAAAGCAGAATCTTGGTTCATGGGCACTTTTAACGATAGGAACGATGGGAACGATGGAAGGATAAGGAATCTTGGATATTCTTCGATCGTTTTTATCGTTAATTCACCCTGTTTCTTTTTTTTATTCTGTGGGGTACAATGAGGGCGAATAAAATAGAATGGACAATATGCAAGCCTCCATGCTTCCTAATCTTATTTCTGCTTTACGGATTCCGTTAGTATTTTTGTTTTTATTTTCTAATCCTCTTATTAGAATTTCTGCTGTCTTAATGGCCATGTTAACCGATGTTTTAGATGGGTTTTTAGCGCGTAAATTATCCGCGGTTTCACGTTTAGGCACCTGGATAGACCCTCTTGCCGATAAAATTTTTGTGATCTTTGCTTTTTTTATTTTATTGCAAGAAACTCCCGTAGAAAGCTGGAAAATTGCTTCCATTTTTTCAAGGGATATAGCCCTTCTTGTCTTTATATTTTATCTTTTTCTGAGTGGAAAAATCTGGTTTTATGAATCAAAGGCTATCTTCTTTGGAAAGATAGCCACCTCATTACAGCTTTTGACGTTATTGATCTTATGTCTGGGATATCCTGTGCCAGTTGAAATGTTTTATCTTCTCACAGGAGCTGGGGGACTAGCTTTTTGTGAGCTCATGCGTCGCTAAAGAATTGTAGAACTCTTTGCAATCTCCCTCATCCCAACGCTTTTTATAATCGTCTGATTTTTTCTTAGACAGACCTTCTAAAAAGAGCATGGAGTTAAGCAAACGCGCACGTACTCTGTCTTTTCCTAATAATTCTGCAGTATCAAATAGCGGCGGTCCTTGGCGTTTGGCTTGTAGGGCAGCAAAGAGAGTCGGCATAATATCTTTTTTATGGTTAGCGCCCAGTTTTTCTGCCACTGCGCGCGAAGCGGCTTCAATTCCGCTGCGCTCCCAATTCTCATTTTCATCCATATGCCAGATCATTCCTTGCAAAATGGCACAAATCTGCTCTTTAGTAAGGGTGCGGACAGTAAAGAGTTCTTGGGTATATTTAAGATGGTTGATAAAAAGAAAGTCGCAAAGATCAATAAAATCACCAAAAGTTTTAATGCGGGTATGGATGAGCGGCATAAGTTTAGAAAGAAAAGCTTCATTAAAGCTCCACTCTTGGATGCGCTTCCATAAATCTTTTTCGGGGATGTTTTTAATAAGATACTGCTGGTTGATCCATTCTAGTTTTTTAATATCGAAAACCGCTCCCGAAACTCCAATGCGCTTGATATCAAAAGTTTGGGTGAGATCTTGGAGGCTATAGATTTCCACGTCATTAGGCATGCTATAGCCCATAAGGGTAAGAAAATTTAGAAAAGCCTCAGGTAGAAATCCGCTATCCCTATAGTAGAGAATAGATGTGGGATTGCGACGCTTAGAGAGTTTTTTTCCATCTATTCCTAAAAGAAGGGGCATATGGACAAATTGAGGGGGCTCCCAACCAAAAAGAGAATAGAGCAAAACATGCTTAGGAGTAGAACTCATCCATTCATCGCCTCGAATTACATGCGTAATTTCCATAAGATGATCGTCCACTACATTAGCTAGATGATAAGTAGGAAAGCCATCTGATTTGAGCAACACTTGATCATCAACATCAGCCCAAGGGTAGACAATGCGGCCGCGAATCGCATCTTCATAAACACAATCCCCTGTAAGGGGCGCTTTCATACGAATCACATAGGGAATTCCCGCAGCTTTTTTAGCTTCAATTTCTTCTTCGCTTAAATTGCGACAGCGACGGTCATACCCTTGCCTACCACCTTTTAATGCTAGAATTTGGCGCATTTCTGAGAGTTCTTCTGCTGTGCAGAAACAGGGGTAGGCTTTACCTTGTTGGACTAATTGATCGACATACTGGCGATAGATCTCAGTGCGTTCTGATTGCCTATAAGGTCCATAAGGCCCGCCCTTATCTGGTCCTTCATCCCATTCAATGTTGCACCAACGTAGCGCTTTGTAGATGTTTTCTTCGTATTCGGGACGGCTTCGAGATTGGTCGGTATCTTCAATGCGAAGGATAAATTTTCCATTGTGGTGGCGAGCAAAAACAAGGTTATAAAGAGCCATGTATGCAGTTCCTACATGGGGATCCCCTGTAGGAGAGGGAGCAATACGTACTCTAACTGGGCGTGCTTTGTCTGAATGCGTGTGTGAATGTGTAGACATGTGTAATCCTTATGCTGTAATGGCTTCTTTTTCTGTAGTAACAACCTCTTGAATAGGCTCAACATCTATTGTTTCGCCTTTTTGTGTAATGAGGTCATTAAAGAGTTTGCCTAATGCTTTCACCGCATAAAGCCAACCTGAAATAGTGATCATCACTACATCTGCCACGACGGGTAAACTGGCAGAAGTGGAGTGAAAAATAGAGAAGAGTCCTTGATGTATTAATGAGCCACCCGATTTCCCAAAACGTGAACCCACTCCATCAATTGCGGCTTTTCCTCGTAGTTTGACTTCGTGATCAAGCGGAATAAGGGTCATCTCTTTTGTGGCATCAAATACTGTGTATTTTGCAGCTTTGCTGATGCAGTTTTGTACGGCGCCAATAAAGACAGCTAAGGCCAAGGGAGAGGCGCCAAAAATTAGAAGATTGCTTTCAACGGAGCCGAGCAAGTTAACGCCAAAATAGAGGATGGAGGTGACAAGCATTACAAGAGGACAAATAAGGGCAGAACCTACCCAACCGCATATTTTCATGATATAATTCATAAAGATTGCAGTGATAAAAGAGAGAATGCCCACCCAAGTCGTCACTTGAAAGAGAATATTGCCAAACTCTTTTCCGTTTGGATAGAGCTCTCGAAGCTGATCCTTCCAGACAATCTCAATAAGATTGATGACCAGATTATAACCAACAACAAGAATAGAAATCCAAAGCATATACCGATTTTGGAATAAGTGGCGTATGCTCTCTTTGATTGAGAGTTTTTTCTTTTTTTCTCGTTTTTTAAAGGTGTGGTGGAGGTCTGTGTAACTAGGGGAGTTTAAGACGTTCTTATTCAGCCAACGGAAGGTATAAATCGTTGCGAGGCCCCCAATTAAAACCAGACTGATCAGTATAAGAAATCCCTGCTCCCAACTATCTTCTCCAAAGGGAATGAAGGAGAAAAAAATATCTTGAGAAAAATAAGAGCCTACAGTGCCGGCTAAGATAGTAGAGAGATTAGCGAAGATTGTAATAGCACTATAATACACTCGGGCGCTTGATACTTTCACTACTTCATTGACAAATCCATAAAAAATAACAGATAAAATCATGCTGCTCCATAGTTCTGACATGACGTAGAACGCTGTGTAGCTCCAATTTCTAATCATAGAGATGAAGGGTTGAAAGAATTTAGGGAGAATAAGTTCAGCTTGATCGGCGAATGCATGAGGGTGAAGCAGTTCGCGATTAGGGAAAAGAACAAAGGCAAAAATGGCAAAAAAAGCAAGAAAGCCCGAAATCATGTAATAGATGACCTTATCTTGGCTGAAGCGTTCTGATAGTTTGTTAAAGACGATGGTCATGAAAATAGCCATAGGCAGCATGGCATAAACTTTTACAAAGGGAATCACACCTGCGCTGGAGCCTTTTGCCGTTACTGTAAGGGCATCTTTAAGGTTTCTTAGGATGCTATAGTTAAAGCAAATAAGAAAGACCATGATGAGCATAGGGACAATTTTTCGACATTCCGGCCCTGTAAAGAGAGCCAAGATTGAACGGAAAATAGAGCCCTCCCCGCTACCTTTGCTATTTTGAGCCTCTTTATTTAGAGAACTCCCTTTCATCTGGCTTGTTGACATGATTAAATCCTTTGTAGGAACATGTTATATCATTTTTTTTGATTCAAATCAAACATAATTCAGGAGCTAGTCGCTGCTTCTAGACTAGCTCCGCTGGTCGCTGCTTCTAGACTAGCGGAGCTAGTTATAGAACCAAGACCAGCGTTGTCTAATTCTACGACCGTAATATCTGTCTGGGCGATGATCTCTTTTTTGCCCTCAGTCAAGGCATTAAACTGTCTGCCTAAGGAGAGCACTGCCCCCATCCAAATTGCAATAAATAAGAAGATGAGAACAGCAGCGCAAGGAGCGCAGCTAGCTACATCGACAAAAACAAAGAGAAGCATTTGTAAAATAGCAGCTCCTCCTGACTTGCCCAGACGGTTGCATACACCATCGATTGCAGCTTTACCTTTGATTTTACAATCGGAGGAGAGGGGAACAAAGGCGATTTCTTTTGTGGTGTCATAGACCGTATATTTAGCAGCGCGGCTTAAGCAGTTTTGCGCAGTGCCGAAAAAGGCGCAGCGCAATTTGCTGAAACCAATGATGAGCGCATTACCAGAGTAGGAAAATTTTTACGCCAAACTCGTTTGGACGAATTACCTCAGGCCTGGAATTTGTTTAAAGGTGAAATTACG
>CALBHK010000454.1 GCA_937894565.1 uncultured Chlamydiae bacterium | reverse complement strand
CAACTTTACGAACATCAGCCATGGCGCTTTCAAAATCGATTGCGGCCTTAATGGGGGCACCAAGAGCAGCTCCAAGTGCTACTGCATCGAACAACTGTCCACGCAAATTAGCACGCTGAGCTAATACGCCTTGACGTTTCTGCATAATCCGATCAAGGGCAACATAATGACCTTTAAGTTTTTGCAGGGATGCGCCTAATTTTGTTTGCTGAGAAATGAGACTCTGAATATCTTGGCCGGATTTTCGTATTTCGCTATCAAGATTATGAAGAGCCTCACGTTTTTGAAGATAAGCAGTTTTAGCTTTGAGTGCGGCTGTTTTAGAGCGTTCAAATTCAGCCACTAACGCTTTGCTGGGATTTGTTGTGGCTGCCATTTGGACAGCAAGAGATTTAACTTGGTTTTCAGCGTCCATCCAAGCGCGTTTAGCAAGCAAGGTATCGCGCTGTAATTGTTGGAATTTGCCGACTGTTTTACCTGATGATTCAAGTTGTTTGATGGCCTGACCAAGTCGGTTGAGTTGTGAAGCGCCTTGAGCCATAGTGGCCCCAAAATTTCCCTTTAGGGCAGCACCGATAACAACGGATAAGGTATGAATGGCGGTCATGTTTTCTGTAACTCCCTTGCACTGTTAAGCCATAAGATAAACTCCTCTATCTCCATCTCTAAAAATTCACCGATCCCGCCGCCCGTAAAAGCAGCCAGAGATAACACGCTGCTTCTTAAGTCGTCTGACTTAATGGCAACAAAAAACCCTGGAGAGCCTCTTGAATTTTGGCGTAATCAGCCAGATCCAGTTCTTCAACGGCATCTTTTGGGATATCGGCAAGATTGGCAATGAGTGCTACTTCCTTTTCAGCATCACTATTACCACTGCGTTCAACTGCTAAGCGATCTCGGACCTTTGGGCGTCTTAGAGTCAACTCTGAAATAACAACGCCATCAATTTTAATTGTTTCTGTCAGTTTAATTTTTTGCATGTGTTAAATTCCTAAAGCAGTTCGAAGAGATGACATTTGATCGATACCATTGATTTTGCGCACCATGTTTTCAGCATCAATTTCAATCAGTTCACGGCGATCAATGGTCAGTTTGTAGTAGCGGATGGAGACTGTGCATTTAAGCGTTGCTTTATCCGCGGGTTTCCAATTACCTGGGTCCAGCTCCTTAAATTGACCACGTAAATTCACAACCACCGCTTCGGCATCACCGCTGCCCTGTAGTCCACCGCGTAGTGTGAGTGCAACAGCATTGCCATCTACCAACCCAAATAGCCTAAATAATTCAGGATCATATTCTGAAAAGGTGAGCTCGGCTTCCAGCTTTTCCATGCCCATATCAATAGCAACGGGAATATCCATGCCACCCGCGCGATGCTCTTCGGTTTTAATTGAAAGCTTTGGCAGACTGATTTCATCAATACGACCGGCATAACCACGACCATCAACAAATGCGTTAAAGTTTTTAAGTATTTTAGGCAACATTAGATCAGCTCCTTGATATAATCGTTAATCAAATGCGAGCGAAAGACGATCCGCTCTGCCGGATAAGGCGGAGTGAAATCAAAGTCAAAGTAGACTTTACCTTGCGCAATGTTCGCAGGCGTATTGAGCTCATGATCGGGATAACACTCTCCACCTAAAATAGCGCCAAGAGCTTTAAGGTGCGCCAGATAGCTATTTACGCTTTCTACAACATCATCCAAATAAGTGCGGGTGATATTACGGTCTACAGCCCAAAGGTGCGCACGCAGCAAACTGTCATTAATTAGATCAGCGGTTCTGCGTACCGATAAAAACGCCCATTTTGGATCGCTTGCACAACTTCTATTACCCCAAAGACGGTATCCCTCTTGATGAATAATTGTAGTCACTTCGTTCTCGTTCAGAAAATTAGCCCGACAATTTGCATCCCCTAAAGTAAAATCAACAGGTCTTGCTGTTCCTACAATACCGTATATTTCTTGATTAGACGGCGACCACCAAAAACCATTTTCATTATCACTGCGGGCAATAAGACCTGCAATATAAGGGCTGGGTGGTACAACCTGTTCGCTGTCTATAAAAATCTTGACCCAAGGATCAACCACATAAACACGTGCATTGCCGAAGTCATTTCGCCATGTAATCGCTTCTTGATCATTGGTATTTGGGCCATCGGCAATAATGACTGCGCGTAATCTATCTGCAATAGCTAGCATGCTACTAATCACGGGATTTGCTTGATTATTCGGTCTTTGGTGAGTGAAGCCGGGCGCAATCAAAATACGAGGCGCCGCGTGCACAATACTTTCAGCACTTAAAAATGCTTGAACACCTTTGTAATCGCCTGTTTGTGAATCAACACCTCCAAACATATTGGCAATGGTTTCAGCCTCATCTGCGCCTTCTTCAACACGGATCACAATCACCATTGCGCCAATTTGATCAAAAATACCATTAATCGCCATCGGTAAAGTGCCTGTTTCTCCAAGCTTGGCTGCTTCTCTGCGAGAGCCCACAATTAACACAGGCTTGTTCAATGGAAAAACGGCATTGTCAGCATCAGGGGCTGTACCAATTAACCCAATAATTGAGGATTTTGTGGTTCGAATAGTGCGCGGTCCGCTTGATATTTCAGAAACCTCAACGCCATGTAAAAATTGTTCAGCCATAAGTTCCTCCTAAATCTGACTCAATGTTTTTTTGAGATTTTCTTCAAAGCCATCTAAAAAAAGACTCAGCTCTTCCTGGGTTGCCACTTTTTTAATAAAATTTTGAGCCTGATCCTCACATGCTTCACATCGAGCAATGGCTTTAATGCCTTTTTGTGATTTGCTTTGAATAAGTCTGGCCATATCAAGAACGGAAATGGATCGCATTTCTGCAAGTGGTGCAATTAAAGAAACATCATTTTCATCAGGAGACTGATTATTCGCTGCGGCACTTAATATGCTTTCAGATGCCTTTGCTTGAATGTCGTAAGAACGTGATTTTTCGTGGGAGTAGCCTGCATATTTGCGACGATAAGTATTTAAAATAAAACGTATTGTATCTAATGCGCCTGCGCGTGAATTTTGCAATAACTCTTGGGCCACATCGGATTCATTGCGTTCGGCTATTGACCCATCATCCAATAATTTGTAACGCTTTTCCCAATCAAAATCAGCAGGTGCTTTTTGCCAGCCACCACCTTCTGGTTTTTTAGGTAGCGTTGTTGTTTCAACTTGTATTCCATTTTCAAAGCGCAAGTAAATTGGCATAGATAACCTCATTTCCAAATTTCATATGAATATTGATAGCCTCGGCATTGCCATGCCCTAAGCGTGCGGTCGATATCGACTTCAAGACCCGTCGTTAAAAATCCATTGCGGAAGCTGTAGATGTACCAATGCAAAAATTGAGCATAATAACTAGAGATGCCTGTGTAGTAGTAAGCGGAGGTATAAAACAAAATAGCCACCGTTTTACCAGCTGGTATGGTGATGCTAGCAGTGCCTGCAAGATTAGCATTGGCGGTTGCATTGTTATAAAGGTTGCTCCATGTCAATGCGCTAATGGATGATTTATTGGCATTGGTATTGTTTGGGCTCGCTAAGAATAATCCCATACCTTCATAACCAGACGACCAATAAGTCGACCCACCAAAAGATAGCGTTCTGGTCATGTCAGCGGCAGTGGTATTTTTAATAAATAGAACACCAAGACCGGCATAAGGATAAGAATACTCGTTGGTAGATACCGCATATTTGGTATACATTTCTTTGTAGATAAAATTACCCGCTAAACCTTGTAAAAAATGGAGCTGCGGAGGTCTATAAAACCCGGCATAGTTGGTGGTTTGCGCATGGGCTCCTGCAAGAAGCTGTAGCATATTGTCGGCATTAGCCACGTTGTTATACCAAACACCTAATTGACTTGTTAAATCACCATACCCCCAATAATCATTTGCACGACTGAGCACACCAAAAATAAACGGCAATGATCCGGTTTCAATCATGTTACGGTTACGTACTTCTGTCATGATTGTTGAGTTGGCTGGAATATCGTTATTAGAAGCAAAATTGCTAACCAAGGTATTTAAAGCTTGAAGCTGGGATTGCCCGGTTGAATTAATCGACGCAATATTGGTATCTTTCCTTGTATCCAACAGTGCTAAGTTGGTTGTCGTTGCGGTCTGCAGTGCAGTTAAAGAGGTGGTTTTTGTCGTATTAATTGCATCAATTGATGCGGTTTTAGCCGTATCGATCACTGATAATGCTGTTGTTTTTGTGGTATTAAGACTGGCTAAATGCGCCGTAGCGGCATCGAGTAATTCTTGCAACTTTTCATCAGACATATTAACGATGTCATAAACAGTGCTCTGACCTGCAATTGACTCTAATGCTTTTGCTAAATAGGCCAGTTGATCAGCTGGTGCATCGATCGATAAATCTTTAAGGCGCTGATGTAGCGCATAAACGGCTTCTTTAGCGATTGTCATGGTTTCTCCACAAATTCAAAAAAGTTTCAAAAGTAAACCGATCAAAGGC
>CALBHK010000453.1 GCA_937894565.1 uncultured Chlamydiae bacterium | reverse complement strand
CTCCTTTAAAAACTATAGCTGTTAAAAAATAATAAATAACTGCCTGCAAAACAGGGTCAATAACCAAAGTTAACACCCCTAAACTTTTACCAAAAATTTTAGCCTTCAATTCTGAAGCAGTAAGGAAAAAAGCAGTTTGTAATTCATTTTGAATTTGAAAAAAATAATACTTATACGCTTGCTTGCTATTTTGAATAGCTCCAGGCACTATTCTAACTAAAAAATCTTCCTCAAGCAGTGGACTATTTTTTTTTGACATTATAGAACCACACAACTTTACTCAACATCAAATGAACTCCTAGAAAACGATAAAATATACATTCAGACAGCCAATAGACCAATTAATACTTCATGCGCAATGCGTTATTTTAACATAATTAATCTTGATCAAATTTTCTATCTCATTAACCATAATTTTTACTAAGTAAAACTACTAGGGTGTCTCCTCAATTTGGCTGATTGCGGCAGTTTAATTTTCCAATCCGCATCCAGACGATTGTGCACGACAACTACCCTGAAACAGGGGGACATCACGACTATTTTTCGTATCGTAACAGCCGTGAGAAGCCATCGCTGCTTGCAATTGCAACCAAATCTCATCCGTTAACATCCTTCGTGCCACTCAATCCTCCATGCCTGCACAAAGAGACTTTCATAAATTTGATTTAACGGCTAAGTGCAGCTAGTCAAAATGAGGAGACGCCCTAATCTTTCTATAATAATATCATTAAAAATTCATATTGAGATTTGTGCGGAAACATACGGCTGGATAATTGCAGCGGCGGGAGCCAGTCGATTGCATGATTGGGAGCCACTTTAAAAACTTAAAATTTTTTAGTGAGATATTGATTTTTGGTCAATCTTTTTTGCTCTAATTTCTCGATAAGTAATTTCACCTTTCATTTCAATTTTTATGGCAGAGTGCTGAACTAAATCAACTATTGCCTCTAAAATGACTATGTCTTCTATAACTTCATTCCAGTGATTTATTGGAAGCTGTGTTGTAAAAAATGTCGACTTATTGATTGATCTTAATTCAAGTAATTCTTTCAAGTCTTGAGCTTCTGTTGAGTTTAGTTTTCGCATTCCGAAGTCGTCGATAATCAACACATCATATGATGCTAGTCTTTTTCTGGTCGTTAAATAGCGATTTAGCCTGCGGCCCTCATTAATCATTAAAAATAATTCAGTCGATTCTTTAAAAAATACTGTCTTTCTGTGCGAGCAAACATACCTTCCAAGTGCTTCTGCTAAATAACTTTTTCCCATTCCTGTTTGACCAACAAACACAACGGGCTTTGAATTCTCTAGCCAACGTAGACTCATTAACTCTTGCAGCACGGCCTTGGTAACACCTCGTTTGACTGTCATATCAAACTCTTCTAAAAATGCGTTTCTTTTAAATTGCGCACCTTTTATTTTTTTCTCAATAAACCTATCATCACGATAGGACTTTTCTGCCTGAAGTAGTTTTGATAAAAACTCCTCATGACTCCAGTCTTGTTTACTTGCCATTGTTAAATCTGTTTCAAAAACTTGGCTCATTCCAAGTAAATTTAACTCCTGCATTTGTTGCTGTATACTAACCACTGACATAACTTCCTCCTTCTAGTGAAGTGTTGTTTGGTTTTTTCTTAACATCGGATTACTGTGATCTCGCTGTATTACTTGACCACTTGGTCTTGATATAATTTCATCTAAATATTGCTTTAAATAATTTCTAAAATTATCTACTCTGACTCGATTGTATTTTTGCAAATCAGTTAATGATTTCATTAATATTATTTTAAATTCTATATTAGTTACTTTTTTCTTAACCTGTCTTGCTGCTACAATAAAACCCTGAGCCCTTCGTAAATTACCAGTTGGACTTTCTTTTAATAAATTTTCTATAAATTCTTTTAGCATCGGATCAATGTAATTTGACTGCTGTATTAAATTCTGGGCCGTTGTGCTTCGATAAGCCTGTGCAGCTTCTGGTACATGCTCTGGTAAAATACTTTTTTCACCCTTGTATTTAAAAAGTCTTGGATGCACTGCTATCTTTTGAAGTTCGTGATAAACTTCAATGATGTTTGCATAGATTTTTATAAACACAGTTTTGCCAACTAATAAATATGGGACAGAGTAATATCTAAAATTTATACAAATAGTTCCATCCGGATGCACTTTGCAAAACTTTGTTTCTGATAATTCATATTTAATTACAGGCAGTGGTTTTAATTTATTTTTCTCTTCTAAGTTAAACATCTCTTGTCTTGAGATTTTAAACTTACTATGACTTTTATTATTTATTGTATCGATGACTTGTTTTAAAAATTTATTTATTTCAGCAATCGAAGTAAATGTAGTCTTTCGAGTTAACCAATTAAAATATCTTTGCACCAGCTTCACAGAACCTTCTACCAAAGACTTATCTTTGGGTGAATAAACTCTAGCAGGGGCTACAGTCACACCATAATGTTTTGTAAATCGATTGTACTCTTCATTTAAATCAGGATCATATTTATTAGCTTTTATCACCGCAGTTTTTGTGTTGTCAGGACAAATAACTTCTGTGACACCATCGTAAAATTCAAACATGGCTTCATGAGCTGATAAAAAATCAATTTCTTTCATTGATGAATAGGCTTTTGCAAAAATTAATTGTGAGTACCCAAGTGCGCTTACAAAAATATAAGCTTTATGGATCTTGCCATCACGTGGATCGATCCACTCTGGCGTAAGCCCTGCCCAGTCTACTTCAACACGCTCACCTGGGTTAAACTGGCGATGTGTGTAGTCTTTGATTTTTATTTGTGGAAATTTTTTATATAAATAGCGTGTAAAATTAGAATACGATGTTAAGTGTTTTACTGAATCTTCCCAGATCAGTGACAGCGGATGTTTAAGGCTGATGTCTTTAATGACTTCATCCCAGTGAACTTGTTCCATCCAATCAGGCAATTTTTTTTGCTCAGTGAATTCAAACAAACCTTTACGGATTTCTGAAATTTTTGATCTGCGTTTGCCAACAGCTTTTGCGATTTGGCGGTCGGTTAGACCCTGATTAATTTTCTGTTTGATGTCTTCATACTGCGCCATACTTAGTCCCAACTGTGCCTCCTTATTGTTCAATAAGAAGGGTTACATGTTGTTTCTAAAGTGGCTCCCATTTATGCAATAGGGTGGCTCCCAAATCTGCAATTCACTGGCTCCCGTTTATGCAAACACCTGGATCCCGTTCATGCAATCAAGTGGATCCCAATTTTGCAACTAGGTGGCTCCCGTTTCATGCAATTATCCAATTGCTTTCGGTAAATTATCTTTTTCAATATTATTGTGAACCACTAAATAAGTATTCTTTATTCTCTGGGTCATCTTGCTGTGATTAAAATCATATTGCTCAACACTTTGTATTTGTCTAAATTTAGCTGATTTAACACGCGCTGCTATCTGCGCAGTTCTTCTTTCCGATTTTTCTTTTTCGCAACATTTTTTTAGTAAATCTAATGCTTCAAGATGCCGCTTCGGATCTTGATCTTCCAAACACTGATCTATTGTCTCTGGAAAATATTTTAATTTTAAATCCCGTAAACTCGTATACACATATTGCTTTTCAGTTTCCATCGCCTTCATCTTCTCCTCTTTCGTTTGTTAATTTAGTGTCTACCACTAATAATTGATCGTATGATTGAAGGCTGGCCTGCGGGATGACTCGATTTAACTTTTCTTTGTTAAACTTTAATGGTTCTGGATTTTTTGTTTCTGTTTTTTCTATTTTTAAATATCTCTCAAGTTTATCAACGCCAATTATCCCATCTTTTAACATTTCAAAACATGCGCTATTTAACTTATCCACACCATAAACTGTCGATAAAGCTAATAGTCTATTCATTTCTAATTTTAAAGATCTTGAACTTGCTCTAAGTGATACAAAATAATCTCGAACACCATCGCCTAATTTATTAATTGCTTGTAAACGTTGCGCATCTTGATTCACAGCACCTGGCTTTTTCGCCAACAGCCCCTCTTGATGTTTGGGATTTGTATATATTTTATTTTTTAAATAAGACCTCTCATGGCCTGCAACATATTTTTCTTGATAATAAATTTTTATAGATTTTGCATTAATTCTAACTGTTATCGCAACTCCAACTAACGTCCACGGCACTGAGTATCTATTAGATTCAAATATAATATGGAAGTCTGGTGTAACAACTTTTGTTAAAATCTCGTCAGTCGAAAAAGCTAAGTCATTTAATTTTAACAAAACTGGTTTTTCTTCACTTAAAAATAAATTTTTAACGATTCTTCGAGTCACACGATGCTCACGTAAATTTAAGTACTGATCCCTCCACAGTATTGACTGTAGACACAAATCATCAAAATCTTTAAATGTCCGACCACTCCAAAAATGACTCCTGATAAATTTAATTCCATTTTCAACACGACCTTTTTCATTACCACGCGCTGGATTACAAGCATGTGGACTAATGCCATGATGACCCATATATGCAAAAAAACGGG
>CALBHK010000452.1 GCA_937894565.1 uncultured Chlamydiae bacterium | reverse complement strand
AAAAGGCTGATTTGATATTAAATATTTAAATACAGGTCTTCAGCGGGAACCGCTGCTAATTCTTTAATGGACATATTTCGTTTTAAGATTAAATATTAAAAAACTGAGAGAAATCAACGATATCGTTAAAGACCTCGCTTTCTCTGATTAATTGACTTACTCCATTAACATGGATAAGAACAGGCCTAATAGAAACTCCTTTTGGAATAGACAAGCTTTCGATTTTTTTTTCCATTTCTTCAATAACAGAGCTTTTAACCTCAGAAGAGCTGAATTTAATTTCACACACATAAAGAGTGTTGTGCCTTGTTTGAATTAGCAGGTCTATTTGACATCCTTTCATCCGTTGTGTTTTTCTCTGAAAAAATGGCCCTGCATTTGAAACTTCTGATGGACTGACTCGAAGAATTTCTAATAATTTTTTCAAATTATTTAAAACTAGATTTTCAAATTGTAGACCCATGACGGATTCCCATCCAGACAATTGCATAAAGAACTCTGATTCAAAAATACCTTTAGAAATCCTATCCTTATTTGGTTCGATGTACCTCAAGTAAAACCTGAGGTAATTATCCTTTAATCTAAATTTTTTTAAGCTGGACTCACATTTAGTCGATAAATTCCATGTGCAGTCCTCCTGAATAAATCCTGCAAGCATAAGATCGTCTAAACACTTCGAAAGATATCCACCCTTCTCTATACCAAGTTTTTGACTGATTTCTTCGAGAAATAGCGAAGAGTGGTCAAGTGTTTTGACGATATTCCCATATGTTGCAGCTTTTTTAGAAAATAAATCTGAGAAAATTTGATCAAATTCTTGAAAAAGCAACCCCTCTGGCTGAAAACATAGTCTTTGAATATTATCCTCGGATGACTGTGAAGATATGATCTCTTCTAGATATTTTGGTATTCCCCCGGTAACGGACAGCGTTTTAAATTTCTCATAAGCACTAATTTTTCTTCTATTTCCCCAAAATTCACCACTTTCCTTGATTGAGAGTTCATCTAGAACCATTTTTAGAGATATCCGACCAACAAATCCAGTGCTTTGCAAAATATTCTCCTCAATCCAACTTGAAACAGAACCACAAAGGATCATGATCAAATCAGGATTATCAGATAAATGAAGATCCCAAGCTGTTTTAAGTTTTCCAAGAAAATCTTTGTCTTCAGACCCCATCCATGAAATTTCGTCTAAAACGATGACGATCTTTTTATCTTTTGATTGATTTCCTAAAAAAGTGAAGTGTTCTACCCAATCAGAGACTTGAATTCTTGGCATCCCAAGGCTCTTAGATATTTGGGCAGAAAAATCATCTAATTGTCTCTGTTTTGTGATCCCTGGAACCGGTGGAAGACCAGAGAAAATCCAACTGGACTTATCTGAGACAAACTCTTTAATCAATCGGCTTTTCCCAACTCGTCTTCTGCCTCTGATCACAACAAGACTGGCTGATTTTTTCTTTGTTAGTTGCTCAAGCAACTCAAGTTCTCTTTTTCTCCCGATGAATTTCATGTCATTCCTATGATGTAATATTTCATACTAATTTTACATCACAGTATTGACAAAAGTCAATATTATGATGAACTAGATCGTGTTTTCTACTATGAGATTTGAATTTGACTGATGAACAGTGAAAAATTAAACCTTAGAAAAATCAAGAAATTTCGTATCTTTTTTGCCCGATTCAATTAGAGTTTGAACCTCTTTCGCCTTTAGGCAAGAGAGGTTCAACATGTGGTTATACTCATTAAATAAGGTGCAATATCAACTTGCAGTTTTTTGGCATAGGTTTCGAATTTTATTAAATCGATGCGATTTTTTCCGCCCCGCGCTACAGCTGATTTTAAAGCTTTAATAGCGGTTTCGCGACTCAGTAAGCGAAACGCATCAACAATGGTGCGTTCTCGATCAAAAATTGGAACGCGAGCCCCTTCCAGTTCAATTTCAATTTTACCTAGATCAAGATCGCGAAAGCGGACGATCTTAATTTGACGGCTACTTCTAGCCGAAGTACCATGTCGAATCCCTATCCAATGTTGACGTGGGATTTCTTCCGTTAGATCATACACAGCCAGAGCTGAAATTAGGCATACCACCCCACCATTAATAGAATGAACGGCCTCTATAAGATCTGCCCATCGAAAAACTTCAGAATTCTGGTAGTCAATAGCTTGGTATACTCCCCGATGCAGCCTATTCAATTTTCCAGCTTTAACATAATAGCATAAAACTGCTGATGGAACGCCAATCATCCGCGCTTCCTTCGATGTAAAGGATGGCTGATTAAGCAAAGGAGCAAGAAGCTTTAAACAAGCTTGGGTTCTCATGGAGTGTTCCGGCTTTTTCTTTAACTTAACAAAAACACCCAATAACGTTAACTGGGTTTTATTGTTAAGTTAACATATTAATTCAGTGGGAACCGTGGGGGTTTTGAGTATCCGCCGGATATAAATATCTATATTCGGCGGATACTCTTGTTTATTGCTATTTATCCGCCGATTTTGCAAAATTATATACGGCGGATACTTAACAAAAATGATGAGTATCCGCCGAAAATACTAAAGGAAGAGTTAGATGTTGGACAAAAACGTTGATGTTAATGAATCTGTCAAAAATAAAATTATTGGGAGATGGAAGGAATTAGAACTTTTAAAGGATCTCTTTGCATCAAAAAAAGCAGAATTTATTACGATCTATGGAAGACGTAGGGTAGGAAAAACCTTTTTAATTAAAAATCTAATCGACTCTCTGCCAGCAGTTTTTTTTCACGTCACCGGTATTCAGAAGGGAGGTTTAAAAGACCAACTCGCTGAATTTGCTAAACAAATCGGGGCTACTTTTTATAAAGGCCCTTCTCTTATTCCTCGTTCTGGTTGGATAGATGCTTTTGAGGATCTAACAACCGCAATCAATACAATTCCAAAAGACCAAAAAGTAGTTCTATTTTTTGATGAGTTCCCTTGGATGGCGACCCCACGTTCAAAACTTATTATGGCTCTAGAATTATATTGGAACCGTTATTGGGTATTTGATAATCGCATTAAACTCATCATTTGTGGGTCTGCTACATCATGGATTATTGAAAATATCATTAATAATAAGGGGGGGCTACATAATAGAGTAACCCGCTCCATTCATTTACAACCTTTTTCTTTATACGAAACAGAGAGCTATTTAAAGGAATATAAAATCAATCTTAATCGAAGACAAATTCTTGATCTTTATACTGTTTTAGGTGGGGTTCCTCTTTATTGGTCTTTCGTGAGAAAGGGATGTTCTGCTCATCAATGTATTGACGAGCTATGTTTTCAAAGAAATGGCCCATTGGTTAAAGAGTTTGAGCGATTATTCGCATCTTTATTTGAGGATGCAAAGCCGTATATTGAGATAATTCGCACGATTGCTGGGTATCGCTATGGGATTGGTCAAGCAGAATTAATAGCAAAATTAAAACTTCCTGATGGTGGCAACACTGTACGTCGATTGCATCAATTAGAAGAATCTGGGTTTATTACTAGCCTTGTGCCTTATGGTAGGAAAGATAAGGGTCTCTATTATGTAATTGATGATGAATATAGCCTATTTTATTTATATTGGATCGAACCAAAATTAAAACTCATTTCTAAAAAATCAATCAACCAAGGATTTTGGTTAGCTCAAGCTAATCAACCAGCTTGGAAAACTTGGGCAGCATTATCCTTCGAATCTACTTGCTATAAACATATCGACCAAATTCGAAAAGCTTTAAAAATCGATCCAGGGGCAACCTCTGGGACTTGGAGGTTTGTGCCAAGAGCTAAAGAACAAGAGCAGGGGGCACAAATAGACCTTCTTTTTGATCGACTAGACAGGGCAATTACCCTCTGTGAAATTAAATATTCAGACAAACCGTTTGCTATTGACAAATCTTACGCACAAGAAATTTTAAATAAAATGGAAGTGTTTAGGAAACAAACAAAAACAAAGAAGCAGCTATTTTTCTCTATGATCACTACGATGGGATTAAAACCAACTATGTATTCTGAAGAGCTGATCTCCAATGAAGCAACGTTGGATGATCTCTTTGAAAAGTGAAAATTAGTCTGATTTTCTAAATCATCTCCTTATCTAAAGATCTATCTAGAGACTTTGTCTTAACCTGTTTTTTTGTTGTCTTTCGAGTTTTCCTAAGAAAACGTTTGTTTTTTACAGCACATGATTGACATTTGTTATTTATATGTAGTGGAATTAAGCAAAAATTTTACCACACAAAAATGACATAAAAAAACCAAGGTTTTTCACATCATAAAATGGATTAAAAAAACGAAAAATTGCAGACACTGTCTGCACAAATAAAAAGAAAGCCTAGGGGTTCCGTTTTATGAACAAAACCATTGAATGGTATGTGTATAGTGTGTATAATAAGGACTTAAGTAAGGGAATTAAGCAAGAATGGATAGTCGGAAGATCATACAGATCTTAAAGAAAGATGGATGGAAGCTAAAGAGAACCGCAGGAAGTCATCACCATTTTGTTCATCCCACAAAGAAAGGGTTAGTAACCGTCCCACACCCAAAAAGAGATTTGCCGAAAGGCACTTTGAATAGCATAGAAAGGCAGGCAAACATTAAGTTTGGAGAAAAATCATGAACTATATAGCGCTCATCCACAAAGAAGAAAACTCAGACTATGGAGTAAGTTTTCCCGATTTTCCAGGATGTGTATCTGCCGGAGCAACACTTGAACAGGCAAAAACAATGGCTCAAGAAGCCCTGATTGACCACATCAATATACTTAGGGAAATGCATGAGCAGATTCCCGCACCAAATACCCTGGAAGAGATTATGTCATGCCCTGAAAACCGCTCTGCTATTGCATTTCTCGTTGAAGTCCCCTCCCATCATACTGTCCGTATTAATATAACACTTCCTGAGGATGTCCTTAGTATTGTGGATCAACGTGCAAGACGACTAAATCTTAGTCGCTCTGCATTTTTGGCAGAGGCAGCACTCCATTTCGGTAAACAATTTAGCAATAACATCAAAACAGAGTAAAGCACCAAGGTAACCCTAACTTGAGTATCCGCCGGATATAAATATTTATATCCGGCGGATACTTTCATGAAATGCTATTTAAAATTATATCGAGAGAACTTGAGTTATCTTTCTGCTTTACCAAAGCGTGTAGAAAGTAAAAATAAATGATATTTTTCTAAATCACATCCTTATCTAAAGATCGATCTAGAGACTTTGTCTTAACCTGTTTTTCAGTGGTCTTTCGAGTTGCGTAAAGAAGATCATTCACTGATGTTTCAAAGTCCTTGGTGGACATATTCCGTTTGATGCCATTTTCAAAACACTCTGCCACATGCTTGCTACGAATAAAATCAACCACGGATTTTTCTTCATGCGGCATTTTAGAAAAGTTTTCTGTTTGGGTTACTTCGATATTACCGATTGTTTGCCGCAGTTCATCGAGCAGATGTCTTTCGGGTAGTTTTCCATGTTTTGCTTGAAAAATCATCTCGGCAAAAGATAGCTTCTCACTTAAAGAACTATCAATCCCATAAGCCTTCTGCATTCTCTGTATCGATTCTTTTTCCCTGGCAAGGATGCTAGAAGTTTCTGTTGCGATTGCGTTCTGGATTTCCCAAGTTTTTCCGCCGTGTTTAGATTCTAACTGAGCTCTTAATCGTTCGTCCACTCTCCAAAGCACTTCTCTTGCTTGGAGTAATTCTTTCAGCGAATGAGGCTTGCCAGAAAGAACAGTTCCAAGTCCAATCGCCTTATCTTCGGCACTTAAAATGAGATCACGAATGTCCTGTTCTTTTTTTCCCTGTGGAAGAGCATCGGCCAAGTCCCATTTCTCCGGAAAAGTTTTCTGTAAAGCCTGCTTGTTAACCACTTTTAAAGAGTTAACTCCTATACGCCTGAGATCGGCGCTAATTGAATCGGCCGCTTTAAATCCAGAAGCATCGTTGTCAGGCCAGATAATGACATCTCGCAAAAATAGAGGAGACCAGTCCGATTTTTTAGAAGCAGCGGCTCCCCCATGCCATGTAACGGCTAAAATATTGTCTTTTTCAAAGAGCTTATTTGCAGCATCCGCAGTCTTTTCTCCCTCAACAATTAAAATCTTCGCATCCGGACGTTGATAAATCAGATCCAAATTATAGAGAGAATTCTTTCCTGATTTAAATCCCCTCATATCCCAGAGAGGATTTACTTCCCTATAATAGCCATAACTTAAAGGGAGAATCGCTTTTTTAGACGCATCCTCTTTGTCCACCAATCTAAGAGTATAAAACAATAGATTGCCGGAGCTATCGCGATAGGCATGTCGTGCCGCTTCATTGTATTGCTGATCTAGTCTCTTAGATATAGAGCGAAGAGCTGGGGCCTTTATATTTTCATTAGGTTTAAGGCTGACCCAAGCATCATCATTTTTCGATTCAAAGCTTTTAAGTTTAAAATGATTCGATGTCGGCAGCGTTTTAGCTTCTCCTAAAAAGTTTTTAGCCCAATGCACGGCATCTTCTTTACTAACGGATAGATTATCCTCGATTAAACGAATAAGCCCACCTCCATGCTTCTTTTCATGATTGTAAAAAGATCCTATTCGTTCCCCTTGACAAATCACAGACAAAGAGCCTTTATTTCCAAAGCGATATCCCCTGCTATCTCTACGAGTCGGCCCCTCTGGAAATAATCGAAAGAGAAGACTATCTAAATTGTCTTTGAGGCTCTCTTCTAAATGCGGAGCGTTTTGTTTATTAAGTGTCGCCTCATGGCGTTCAGCTCTATCCTTCAAAATTTCTAAAGACTTTTTGCTGAATACCGAGGCGATTTCTTTAGAGTGCAAAGAATGGGTCAATCGATATGCACCTTCATTTCTTTGAGCGCAAGCCATCTGCCAATCATTGTAATGAGTAGCAGCTTTCTCGTCCTTTCCAAGAGACTCTGATTCAGATTTTACGATCGAATAGAGGCAAGAGGCATTATCCGATGCTTCATAATACTGTTTTACAACTGCTTTTACTTCAACAGAAAGAGAATTCCATTTTTTAGATTCTTTATTTCCCTTCTGTAAACCCTCTACAGATAAACTCTCTTCATCCTTATTCGATAACATGGATTTGATGAGAGTCTGTGGGTTGGAGGTGGAATTACTTTCTTTTTCTAAAGCATCCTTCACTTCAACAACACTCCCCTTTACAGATGTATCATTTGCTTGATGATTAAAGAATCCTTGATTTGGTAAACGGTCAGTGTGTTTTTCAACAAAAGTAGAGACGTTATTTTGAATCTTATCTACCAAATTTAAAACCTCCCCTTTAAGTCTTTTTGTCATGGAAGTGGACGATCTTAAAGCATCTAATTCTTCATATTTCTCTAAAGATTCGCTTTGTTTAATAATTTCAGCTTGTGTAAGAAAATCGGAGACAAGCTCTGAAGAAGTGGTTTTAAATATCTGCTTTTTTAACTCCTGCAAGTTTTTAGTCTCAGTTTTCGATACGAAACAATAAGCAGCCCTCGCATGACGTGTATGGGCCACGTAAAACATTTCTCGGTTCATTTGTTTAGAGAGAAGAACATAAACCCTATCAGCAGAATCGCCCTGAGATCTATAGTTAGTGGTGGCATAGCCCAACTGATAAGATGTGTACTCCTGCGGATTAAATGTAATCTCTCTTACCTTATTTTGCTGCTTAACGCTCACAACAAATTTATCTTCAGAAGCATTTATCAATATCCCCTTTAATCCATTCGTCACCCCTAATTTTCCGTCATTTTTACGGAATTCTATATGATCGCCCTGAGAAATATACACTTTTCCAGTAAAGGAATCGCAAAAATACTCCTTTTCTCCGAGTTCCCCCTTCTCTTTTCTGTATGCACGAATAAACTCATTCAAAACCTTAACTTCAGCGTTTGTATGAGCTAAAATAAGGGTGGGGCTGTAGGGAAACCTTTCCTGATCAACAACCCATTGTTTAACAAGCTTTTCAATAGATTCGCTTTGTGTTTCAGACCACCTAAATCCACCTGTTCTCGAAATGGCATCTAGCGCTTCAGAAATTTTTCCTGTAGCGAGTTTTTTTGCTATCTCACGTTGTTCCTGATATTTTTGTCGCTGAATGTCTCCTAAAAATTGACTTCCGAATCTATCGATCAGCCCTTTAAAAATACGGCCACGAGATACCGATGGAAGTTGCCGAGTATCTCCAGAAAGAATAACTTGAACCTTATTTTGTTCTGCTGCTTTTAGTAATTCGAGAAATGGCTCAGACCCGAGCTTGCCGGCCTCATCAATAATCCAAACTTCGTTACCAGAATTGATTTTGATATTACTGTAGTGGTAGTTATATAAGAATCGATACACGTTAACAGATTCAGTAATCCCACATTTTTCTAATACTTGAGCGGTGGCATTATCCGGACCAAAGCCGCGCACAATATAACCCTCATCTGTATAAGCATCCTTAATAGCAGCCAAAAGATAACTCTTTCCTGTGCCAGCAAGTCCTTCAATACAACTCAACCGCTTACCACTAATAATGGCCTGAAAAGCACTTAGTTGTTCTTTTTGGAGGGTAGCTGAAACAGTCTCTATTTTTTCTTTATTTGATAAGGAAAATGCAGAATGACCATTCATCCTTTCTGCAATACGAAAAATCTTTTTTTCTTCTGCTAAAATTTCTTGAGTCGTGAACTTGTTTTGCGGTTCTTTCTTCTCTTTGTCAAATAGCTGTAAAATTTCAGTTTGTTCCCAAAAAGATTTTCTTACATCAGAAATCAGGTTGGAATCAAGGTGCTTTATTAAATACCTCTCAACATCTTCTCTTGTGAAAATGTTATGTGTTTCGGATATCTTTTTTAAAAGACTTTTTGGATCTAGAGATTCAATTGTATTAAGGCTGCTTTGAATAGAGTTAACTTCCATTAAAGAAAAAGCTCTTGCTCGCATTCTAACCGGCCCTAAATGCTTTTGGGATATTATGCCTGTGGAATCAACACGCAAAGAAAGTCCTTTTTCTTCAAAATATTGGTTCTGATGATGAGTCCACATTTTTCCCCACTCAGGACCATCGGTCACTCTTCCTTTTTTCACTTCAAGAAGATCTCTAGGTTTTTTTGTTTCAAATGATTTTCCATCTTCTTGAAATCTTCTTGGAGTCACTAAAACGTGGGCATGCCAATTTTTAATTGCTTTCTCTTCTCCATCTTCATCCTTCTCTGGGGAATGAATATTAATTTGTGCTCCAAATGCCCTAGAAATAAAATTCTCTTTAACAAAAGATTTCGTAAGTTCTACCCTATCTTCAATAGAAATGCTCTCATCATCAGGTAACGCTAAAACAAGCTCCATAGCAACTTGAGAATTTATTCTATTTTCTATCTTTTCAACTTCATTCCAAAGATAATTAACACAATTATATTTCTCATCTACATGATCAGGTAACACAATTTCATGATGTGTAGCAGGCTCTTTATTAGACCAGTTAAACAATTGAGCTTTGGCAAATTCTGTTCCTTGAAATTGAATCTTTGTCCTACCATTATACGCAGCTTTAGCGCAAGCGTTCTTTCCTGCTGAACGCTTTACAAATTCCATTCTTGCAAAACCAATTGCCATGATATATCCGATTTTTTATATTTGACATTACAGTGCATTTTTATTGCGAATTTGTCAACAAATTCTAGAGCGCAAACGTAGTTTGCATATTGCGTATAATAATTTATCTGCTTCTACTGTTTTTTTGTTGGGTTTTTACGTTTGTGCTAATTTTTTGATGTTACGCTTGCCGTAAATTTTTTAAATTGATACATTCACTGTAGGTATAGCATAACGTGGGGTTAACAGTATGACAAAGAATATTGATGCAGTAAAATTAAAAATCGAACAGGAAAAAGAAAAAATTCGACTGAAAGAAAAATTGTTTAAAGAAAAAGAAAAGCAAAAACGATCAAAACGATTTTCTGAAATAGGTCGAATCGCTAGCAAAGTAGATATTGATCTTCTTGATGATGATGTATTACTTGGAGCTTTTATTGAAATTTCTGAAAAAATTAAAGACAATCAAATATCCAATCAGTGGAAAGAAAAAGCATCGACATTTTTAAAAACACAAGATGAAACTATAGGTACTCCCCTTTCGATTAGTTTTTCTATAGATCCAAATAAAGACGTAAAAAACAAACTCAAAGACTTAGGGTTTAGATGGAATTCATTTCGTAAAGAATTCTTTGGACATGGGGATAAGATTTCTATCGAAAAAATTGTTGAAGGAACTCAATATAAAATCGAGATTTTAGGATGAGTATATCTCAAATGATGAGCATTAATTGGCGTTTGCTTTTTTGTTTATTTTTTTCAATGATTGCTCTGACTATTTCTTTTTCAGCTGAATTATTTTGGAAGATCCAACCATGCAACCTTTGTAAACTGCAAAGGCTTCCTCTTTTTATGATCATTCCCCTGTCTTTGGTTGGATTATGTGGAGAAAAAAAGCGATTTTTTCTATCAATGATTTGCTTGGCTTTTTTTATATTTGGGACACTTTCCGGTTATCATCTTTTAGTTCAGTTAAAGTTTATTACGGATCCTTGTGTTGTGCCACAAAACATTAAAACATTAGATGATTTTAAAATGATGTTGAACTCTAGCCCAGCCTGTTCTACGATTTCTTGGAGCATATTCAGTGTCCCTATTTCAGGATATAACTTAGCTTTTTCTTTGATATTTTTTCTCTCACTTTTTAATGGTTTAAAAAATACAAATTTCAAGCATAATTTAGTTTTTGATGTAAAAGATAATGCACATTAAGTTTAACTTCACAGTTAGATGTAATCATTATAAGATACTGTGCCGAGTAGGAGAGGCCGTGAGGCCTCGTCCTCTCACAGAACCGTGCGTACGGA
>CALBHK010000451.1 GCA_937894565.1 uncultured Chlamydiae bacterium | reverse complement strand
GGATAGCACTTATCGAACTTATTCATTTTCACCTAGATTCACTGAGTTAACAGCATTAAACTAGTTTGATTTTGAACTTTGCTCGATCTCCCCGTCAATTTGTTTTTGTAAATCACCAGGAGTTTCTTTGCTTTCGTGAGGAGTTTTCGAATTTTTAGAAAGATAAAATTTCTCTAACTCATCACGGAAAAACTTTTTCTCAAATTTTCTAAAGGATTCAAACTTCACATTGGAGCCTAAAATTTCGACAATTTTATTAGAGGTCTCCTGCTCTTGCTCACGCATTTTTGCTAGTCCCTGCTCTAAGAAATCAGTCCTCACCGTAGCTTGTTTCTCGTGCAAAGTTTTAACTAAAGTCTGGGCCATGGCTACAATCTGAATTGATTTTTCTTCCTCAACTCTCCAAGTTTTCAACAAATAATCCATGGCGGCCTTGCCCCACCGATCATGATAAGTTGGATCCAAATACATCTCTACAAACTGATCCGTATAAATCACCAAATCCACATAGGTATCTTTAACTTCAGGAACACGCTCTGGGGTAAATTTCTTTTCTTCTAACTCCTGCTTTACTTTTTCCGCTTGCTGAGCAATTTGATCTGTCACAGGATTTTGTTTATTCTGAACATAACGGTAACCCGACTCTCCTAAGAAAAAAACCAACATCCCAAGAGCCATACCCATTCCCATACTGAGGTTACGATCACGTTTCATTTTATTTACAACTTGATGTGCATCCTTTTGCATTTGATGTGTAGACTTGTCATCGTTTAATTTTAATGACGACGTATGTTCGTTAAATACAGTTTGTATCTGAGTTAAAATATTCTCGGTAACAGCGGTTAACTGACTTGAGGGGATGATTTTAACAATCTCTCGCTCCACAGCTTGATGAACCTCTTTAGCTACCACATCTTTACTCTTATAAAGCTCTGAAAGCATTGTTTCTTTGAGCTTATTAAACTTCTCAACTTCTAGAATCTTCATCTGATTCATCTGCTCTTGACTGACCTGCAACATTTTCTTTTGATCAGCATCAAGCTGATTTTTATAATTTGCTTTTTGAATCTCGTACTCTTTTTTCAAATTCTCAATTTTATTTACAAGGTAGAGATTTTTTCAATATTGATCATGGAATAAAAAAATATCAGCTTGAGGTATTTAATTTAGTTCCAGGGCTCATTTTTTAAAACCAATTGCGTTCTAAAAGGAGAGGGCATATCAGGACTAGTATCCGGCGTTCTAACTTCTTCAGGAGCTTCAGGTTCTGATGCTTTAGTTTTAGAAGCAGGAGTGGGTTGTATGCTAAATGGATTAAAGCTGGAAGGCGTATATCCCTCTTCAGCTTGTAATAACTGAGATGCAATGTGTTCTGGCAAAAGGTTTTTATTTTTAAGTTGTTCTATGAATGCATCAAAATATTTTGGGTGGGGAAAGTGTATGATAAGGTTATCAGGAGTACTTTCACAGCTTAGATTTGAAACATCTAATCCCAATTGCTCTAATTCCTTTTTAAATTCATTAAAGGCCGTATGTATTAAACGCAGCATTTTTCTGGCTTCTGCCAGTGCATTTGGATGGGAACCGATTTGAAGCTTTAATGAAAAACTGCCAGCCTCAGGGTTTTTATCAATTACCAAAGCACCTTCAAGTGCTTCAAAATCAATGGGCGCAATAGAGGATAGTTGGGGTTGTAGCTTCAAAGATTTAAGTGCTTTTTGGTCATCATTAGTTGATGGCGTAGAGGAATTATTATCTGAAGTAGTTCCCTCAACCCCACCAGAGCCTGCTTTTTTACAAAGGCACATAACTCTACGTGCATTTCTACACATTCGACAGGGGTTCTTTTGAATGGCCTGCTCTATAGGATCTTCAGTAGTTGCGCTCTTTTTGAGTAAGTTCAATAAAGGTTTCATCGTAAACACCTTAAGACAAAAAATCTGCTAGTGAACCATTATACTATATGCAAAATAAAAAGAATATTAGAGGTCATAATTTGCAATTTTTTTACATTAGACTTCTTTCGAAACTGTCTCTTCAATGGCAGTTTCGAAAGAAGTCTATTTTAAGGAGATCCAGAACAGCCTCTATGCAAAGACCCTCTCGTCCACCTCTTTATAATTAGCAGGACTTAAAACCGTTTGTGATAATTGCAGTAAAATAATACTTACAGGCAAAATGCAAATCATATCAAAGGGAAAGCTTAAAAGACTTATTCCGCCGAAGGTTCCTAAGTAAGATATAAGGGATATACATAGCATATACATAACAAACCACCAAAGAGAATAATTCCTTACTATATTAGATTGTTTCTGGTAACTCACTGATATGATTAGACCTATAAACAAAGCAAAATCCAACTTCCAAATGATTGCAAAGCCACACCAATACAGCATTAAATTACACAGATAAAAGGCTATGTGGGCGAATAAAAGACTTGCAGGGAGCCTAAAAGGTCTGGGTGTGTCAGGTTGCAATTTTCGCATGGCTAATAAGCATATAGGTCCAATGCTGTAAGACAGGATGCTTGCAGAGGATAGGAAGGCAACTAATTTTTGCCAGCCAGGGAAGGGTAAAAAAGACATCATCCCAACTACAAGGTTGGCATATAAGGTCACATAAGGGATTTTATATTTATTCACTTTTAAAAACACCGGGGGTAAGTGGGTATTCATGGCCATACCATAAAGAATACGTGAGGTTGCCGCGGTGTAGACCAAGGTAGTTCCAAAAGGTGAAAAAGCAGCATCTATCATCAGTAGTGTTGCAACCACCCCTAAACCAAGTAATAAAGTAAGACCAACTAAGGGCCCACTATCACCAGGATAACTTAAAGCATGCCATCCGTGCACAAGATACTGTTTAGGCATGGCTGCTAAAAAACTAAATTGCAGCATAAAGTATAAAATAAAACCAATGAGAACTGCTCCAAGAATTGCTATAGGGATATTGCGCTGAGGATTCTTCACTTCCCCTGCTAAAATAAGACCATTTTGAAAACCCGTAAAGGCAAAAACCACGCCACCCATAGAAAGGGCGGAAAAAATGTTTATCCAGCTTTTTTTATCACTCATATTAAATTGTATATTGCTTAAGTCTGGGGCGTAATTTAGAAGTGCTATGATGGCTATTGTTGGTAATAAAAACTTAATAATGCTTGCGTATTTATTACACTCAGCCAGCATTTTTATCCCATAAGAATTTAAAATTACTACAAAAAACATAATCCCAATAGCAAAACAATAGCCTATTC
>CALBHK010000450.1 GCA_937894565.1 uncultured Chlamydiae bacterium | reverse complement strand
CTCTTTCCCTACACGACGCTCTTCCGATCTCATCATGACCGATGCCGACGTCGACGGCTCTCACATTCGTACTCTGCTGCTCACTTTCTTTTATCGCCATATGCCCGCTTTAGTGGAAAATGGCTTTATTTATATTGCACAGCCTCCTCTTTACTTGGTCACACGTAAAAAGAAGGGACGTTATATCCATTCAGAGCGCGAAATGGACCAGTATTTATTGGAACTGGGATTGAGCGATATCCATGTAAAAATAGGTAAAGATCAAGAAAATTTAAGTAAAGAATCTCTACAAAGCCTTTTAGATTTAATCTTAGAGCTAGAAGTTTTTGCTGTAAAACTAGAGCGAAAGGGAGTCTCGTTAAGAGAGTTCTTAGCTGCTAAAAACGCAGAGGGGCACTTTCCTCGTTATATCTATAAATCACAGTCGGGAGATCGTTTCCTCTATTCAAGAGAAGAAATTAAATTGCTTAGAGAAGAAGATCTTTTAGAGCAAAAACGTCATTTTGATGAAGCTTTAGCTGGAATTCCTATCGAAGAAGTGACAGAAGAGATGCGTGCATTTAAAGCCAAAACACTAAGCTGTCTTGAACTGTATGAAGAAGAGTTTTTTAATCATCTATTAACTAGCTTAGCTGCTTACCACTTTACTTTGGATAGCTTTGTGATTGCAGCAGAACCTCTACTTAATGTGGTGGAAGAAGGCGCTACCTCCGGTGCCACCCACGCTCCTTACCATACGCTTAAAGAATTTATAGACTTTGTGCGTGTAAACGGAAGAAAGGGAATTGAAATTCAACGCTATAAAGGTTTGGGCGAGATGAATGCCGACCAGCTTTGGGAGACGACGATGGATCCCGATAAACGCACTTTGATTAAAGTGACGCTGCCCGATGCGATGGCTGCCGACCAGATGTTTACCATGTTGATGGGAGATGTCGTAGAGCCGCGTCGTAATTTCATTGTAGAGCACGCTTTGCAAGTAAAAAATCTTGATTATTGATGATCTGAGCAGGAGATACTATGTCATATACAGAAAACGAAACAATCATTACAAGAAACGTCGAAGACGAGATGAAGGAGAGTTATCTCCGCTATTCTATGTCAGTCATCATTGCGCGTGCTCTGCCCGATGTGCGCGATGGTTTAAAACCTTCGCAAAGACGTATTTTATACGCTATGCGTCAACTTAATCTCTCTCCTGGGGGCAAGCATCGTAAATGCGCTAAAATTTCGGGCGATACATCCGGGGATTACCACCCTCACGGCGAGCAGGTGATCTATCCCACTCTTGTGCGCATGGCCCAATCTTGGATGCTGCGATACACATTGGTAGATGGCCAAGGTAACTTTGGCTCTATTGATGGCGATCCACCGGCTGCTATGCGTTATACAGAAGCGCGGCTAACCCATGCTGCGATGCAACTGATGGAGGATCTGGATAAAAAAACTGTCGATATGATTCCCAATTATGATGAAACTAAGTTGGAGCCGACTGTTTTTCCTGCTAAATTTCCTAACTTGCTCTGTAATGGATCGTCCGGAATTGCGGTGGGAATGGCGACTAATATTCCTCCTCATAATTTAAATGAACTGATTGCCGCTACTAAGCTTGTGATCGATGATCCTTTAGTTTCTATTGAAGCTCTGATGAAAGTCATGCCGGGCCCCGATTTTCCAACTGGAGGCATTATTTGTGGCTACCGCGGCATTCACGAAGCCTATCATACGGGACGCGGTAAAGTGATGCTGCGCGGCGTGATTAACGTAGAAGAGATTCCTAACTCTAATGGACGCGAGCGCTTGGTCATTACGGAGATTCCCTATAACGTCAATAAATCGCGGTTAATTGAACATCTTGCAGAATTGGTGAACAACAAATCGATTATGGGCATTTCTGATATTTGCGATGATTCTGACAAAGATGGCTTACGTCTTGTTGTGGAACTTAAGAAGGGTGAAATCCCGGAAGTGGTGACAAATCAGCTCTACAAATATAGCGAACTGCAGCAAACATTTGGCTGCAATATGTTGGCTTTGGATAAAGGGCTGCCCAGAACGATGAATATCAAGCAGTTCATGATCGCTTGGGTAGATCATCGTATCGATGTCATTCGCAAACGCACACGTTTTGAACTAGAAAAAGCGCAAGCGCGCGCTCATATTTTAGAAGGGTATTTGAAGGCCCTGGATTTCTTAGATGAAGTGGTTAAATTGATTCGCGCCAGTGAGAGCCGTGAAGAGGCTCTATCTGGTTTAATGGAGCGGTTTGATCTTTCCGAGAAGCAGGCCAATGCTGTATTGGATTTACGTCTTTATCAGCTTACAGGCCTGGAAAGAGATAAAATTAATGAAGAGTATCAGGGACTATTGGAAAAAATAGCCTACTTACAATCCATTTTATCAAGTGAATTGATGGTGAAAGGGATCATTAAAGAAGAGTTAGATTTTGTTGCCTCCAAGCAAAAATCTGAGCGCCGTACGCAGATTATAGCAGCAGAAGGCGAAATGGCAATGGAAGACCTGATTGCTTCAGAATCTGTGATTATTACCATTTCTCAGGATGATTACATTAAACGCATGCCCATTGACACTTTCCGTGAACAGAGAAGAGGTGGGCAAGGGGTTGCCGGCATGTCGATGAAGCGTGAGGACGATTCTGTTAAAGGGTTATACATAGCTAATACACATGATACTTTAATGCTCTTTACCAATATGGGACGTTGCTACTGGTTAAAAGTGTGGCAGATTCCAGAAACGGGAAGAAAATCTAAAGGCAAGCCGCTTATTAATTTATTGGAAGATTTACGCCCTGATGAAAAAATAGCAACCGTGTTAACTGTATCTAATTTTGAAGAAGAGGCTGCTATTTTAATGGCCACTCGTAAAGGAGTGATTAAAAAGAGCCATTTAAAACACTTCAGCAACCCGCGTCGTAAAGGGGTTTGGTCAATTAATATTGATGAGCATGATGAATTGATGGCAGCTCTATTGGTGAGAAAAGGGGAGCAGGTGATGCTCTTTACAAGAAATGGAATGGCTGTGCGTTTTGATGAATCCAAAATTCGGGAAGTGGGACGTGTGGCGCGTGGAGTTAAAGGGGCGACTCTTAAAGATGAGAGCGATTATATAGTGAGCTGCGCAGTGGTTAAAGGCGATGAAACTTTATTGGTCGTTTGCGAAAATGGATTTGGAAAGCGCACTAAAGTAGAAGAATATCGGTTAACTAACCGTGGCAGCAAAGGCGTGCGTTCTATTATCACAAGTGAGCGTAATGGCCTTGTGGTGAGTGCATTAAAAGTGACCGATGATGATAGTTTGGTTATGATTTCAATGCTAGGGCAAACAGTGCGTATCCGCTTGAATCAGGTAAGAGTGATGGGACGTAATACTCAAGGGGTGAAACTTGTGAACCTCAAAGAGGAAGATGTACTTATTGCAGTAGAAAAACTAGAGGGAAGCGTAGCGGATGTAGAAGCTGAAGTCTTTGATGCTGTCATAGAGGTTGTACCAGAAACTGCTCAAGATGAGATAGAAGACGAAGCAGAAGAAGCAGAAGAAGTAGAAGAAGAAGTTGAGGAAGAGGCCGCAGAAGAAGTAGAAAAGGAAGAAGAATAAAAAAGGTAATTGCGTCGTAGAGCTTTGGAGAGGTTAACCGCAGAGCCGCAAAGTACGCAGAGGAAACGCAGAG
>CALBHK010000449.1 GCA_937894565.1 uncultured Chlamydiae bacterium | reverse complement strand
CCTTTGATCCAGGCAACGTAGTTCTTGAGGCTCCGATCCCTGTATACTCAGATTCGTATCGAACAGTAGGGTCTTTCTGCAAACAAACGACCACTTGGGTAATGTATGCAGACGTAACACTCGCAGGAAATCCAAGTCGTATTGTTTCAGGAAAGATTCCATGGGAAGGCGTTTTAACTAGCCTTGATTACAGTTTCGAGCGCACTTACACTCCGTTCACCAACGCCGAGATCTCAGGCAATCCAAACATCAGCTTGTCTTGGGCCAAAGATGCTAACTTCTTTTATATTAAAGGCTCGTGGACGGCAAACACCACTCCGGGAGCTGGCGGCGGATTAGAGCTGATTAGCGAAGCTTCATTCTTGGCTCTTGGCGTGACTTTAGAGAGCGGATTCCAAGCTCCTATTTTCGCAGGTGATGGCGCGAATGAATTTGAGATAATCGGATGGGCTAGAACAGAAGGGGGCTTGACTCTTTACAACCAAGACCCGACCACTTATGCTTCATGGGCTACGTATCAGCCTTCATTCTCACTACAAATACCATTGATGTGATCCTAGTTCAAACGCTTTACCAGGAATGCCAAGACTTACTCAGAACCTTTCAAGGAGGGTATCTGAGTAACGACGAATTTAATCGGCTGGTAAATCAGGCGCAGAACTACCTTTTTAAGACCTTACTTGAAGATACAAGCGTAGACCGCTACACAAACGAATCTTTAAGCCCTTTCCGTAAAGAGGCTACGATCACAAAATCATCCGGGATTTATACAACTCCGACTGATTTTGCAGAGATTCGAGAGGTTGCAGTTGAGTTTGTTTTGCCTTCAGGTGAAACGGAGTATCGGCCTTGTTATTTGATTACGGATCTAGGTCTTACCTTAACCTCGCCAATCCGAAAACCAACTAAAAAAACCTTCGGATATACCAAAGACGTAAACTTTAAAATCTACCCATCTTCAAACGTGAAGATGTTTTTGAAGTACTTCTCTAAACCAGTACAGACTGAAAGAAAAGTAACCTACTCTGGAGATGACGAAGTTTATAATCCAACAGGAACGGTCAACTTAGAGTGGAACGAAACCGACAAGAGTATGGTTTTAGATATGATGTTATTCTACGCTGGTGTCGCGGCAAATATGCCAGATATTGCCAACTGGATACAGTTAAGAAACTCGTTTGTTCAATCAGAATCAAGGGATTACGTAAACCGAAAAATATGAAGAAGATCTTTTTTGTTTTAGCTTTCATGTGCATCCATATGGTTGCATTTTCTCAAACTCCAGATCCTTTCCCTACGTGGAGCAAGGACCTTGTTAAATTCCTGACAGCCTTGGTTGTTTGGGCTTTCAACAACTGGGATGATGTTCTCGGGTTGTTTACTGCCGTGCTTGTTGCACTTCAAGCCTTTTTGCGGATCATCCCAACCAAACACAACTACGACTTTATTACGCTCTGGATTGAGTGGCTGCAAGAACGCATCCCCAACCGAACCAACGATGGAGGAGTGTTTAAAACCACCACCAATAAAGAAATCGACAAGTGACCAAAGCGGAATTAGTTGAGCTTGTATTGCTCCGTGTTTCAGGCGGAAAGCTGAGCACTGATGTTGTTGTGCGGCGGGAAGACATAGAATTTATGCTTCCCGCCGCCTATAGCCTTGTGTTGGCTGACGCCGGAAAGGAGGACGCAATGATGAAGCTCCGTGAGTTTCGGATTGTTGGCCCAACCGTTCAGCTTCTTTCAACTTTTACGAGTTCAATCCTAACTCCAATTCAAGGCGATCCTTACTACTACATGACTCCAACTGGAGCGAACGACACCGGAAATTGGGTAGCCCGGGTGGCTCCTAAAAACGGTGAGGAGTTCATTAAGGTCCGGTCTGCAAGTGACGCACAAAGCATCGGTTTTCCAGTTCCTATTTTTTGGACTGAAGGCAAGCGGATTTACATCCACAATCAGCTCATCAACTGTCCATTAAGGGTGACGTACAACATCGATCCAACCTCTCTAGGCGACGACGAAGATGTACCGTTCCCAGATGGCGGAGAAGCGAAGGTCATTGAATACCTATGCGCTCACTTCGAAAAACAACGTGGCAACCCAACCGATTACAAAGAAAACGACCACGACGTCAAGCAAAACACTAACTAATGGATATTGCATCAAGTGCGATTACCGCGACGGCCACCACGCTATCCGGCAATCTCAAACAGGACTACTACACGGTAACGGTTCCCGTGACGGCAGTCTCAGGAACAAACCCGACGTGCGCAGTAGAGGTTCAGGAGTATTCCGACCGACTAGCTGCGTGGACGACCGTGTACATGTTCCCCCTTATTACAGCTACAGGGCGATACGTTTCTCCTACGCTAAAGCGTTGGGGCAGCCGGGTTCGCTACGTACAGACGATTGGCGGAACTACGCCTAGTTTTACTCGCTCCATTTCACTCGGAGCTGCACCAGCCAACGACAAGCCAGGATTCACGACTCAACTCATTGACCGGGCGCTTACCGTAAACACGATTTCAAGCACCACCTCAGCCCTTTGGACCAAAGGCGCTAAGAGTGTTCAGATGGTTGTTCGCATGGGGGGCATCACCACTACTGCACCTCAGTTTACCCTTCAGGGGACCTTGGATGGAACAAACTGGTTCAACATCGGAACTGCTTTGACTTCGGTCGCTAGTTCAACAGTTCAACTGACTGTAAACAACATCAACGCCGACCGCGTGAGGATAAACACCTCTACCGCAGGGAGCGGCGCAACACTTGGAGAAATTGTTCTCCGTAGCTTCGAACCATGACCATTGACAGACTCGTAAGAGATTTGCTGGCAACCATGCCAGGACAAGATGCTTATTTACCACTCATCCGTTGCGTTACTCGCGCAGCGGATGAGCTATTCTCGTTTGGTGGAGCGCATAAAGTAAAATCGCACATCGGTGAGGTAAAGGACAATATGACACTTTCTCTCCCGGGCGACTGTATGAGGATTTTTAAGGTCGCCAAAGTGTTCTTTGTGAATGGAGAGCCAAGATGTTATCCGCTGGGTCGGGAGAAAAATTCATTGTTGGTTGACATCAAAAAGCCAATCAACTGTGTTCAGTACACCGACACCGCGATTGATGTAAACCAGTCGGCTTTTTACGAATTCGGATTTTACTACTATCCTTATTACTACGGTGAGTTTTACGGCTACAGTCAAACAAGGTTCTTCGGGTTGTATGATCACGATGAATCTGACAACAAATTACATTTATTTACCAATTTTTGCGTATCTTCAGGCGATCAAATAGCGGTGACTTACAAAAGCACGGAAAACGGCTATTCGATCTTTCCAGACGAGGCAGTTTCGTTTTTACAACAAAGAGCTTTGATGTATTTCTGGGAGAACGCCGATCCGAGTAAGTCGGTGATGTTTGAAAAGAGATCGAGAGACTCTTACAAGCGATACAAGAGAAACAAGCTCAACATGCCTTACGAGGAGTGGGTTGATGCTATTACTTCAGGGTACTCTAACAGGCCACGATGAGATTCATAAACCAAGACATCAATCCGCATCTTCTTAAAGAAGATTACGTAACAGCCAGGAACATCCGTAACGGAGTGGGTTCTGAGCTCGGTGTCGTGGTTCCTTCCATGGGCAATGAGCTGGTTCCTTATTCGCTTCCGGCCAACGCGACATGCATTGGGGCTTTTGAGAACAGATTAAATAACGAGGTCGTTTATTTCATAAAGGGCGACCAAGATCGAATCTGTAGGTTTAAAGACGGCTCAATTGAGACTTTGGTTTTCGGGGATTTAGGTTTCGACCAGCGGGTTCACTCATGTGTTTTCGTTAAGGACTTGTGTTATTTCACAGACGGGAAAAACGGAGTCGGTAATCCACCAAGAAAGTTCAACATCACCAAAGCTTCAAGAAACAAAACCCTTACTTACCAGCTAGACATTCCGATTACATTTAACGGAGGACTGGTTAGCCTGATTATAAAAAACACAGCAGGGGCTACTCAGTCGACTAATCCTCTTTTAGTAATCGCTCCCTCTACTCCACGAGGAACAATTATCGCTGATCTCACCTCGGCTCTTTCAGGATACTCTATAACACTAACCTCAACCGAAGATTCATTCGCCATCGCCTCAGACGTCAACACAAGAATCATCGAACTCCAGTGTGATGGCTTGTTTTTCTATCCACTAAACCACTATCCGCTAGGGTTTGATCTTTCTCTGGTAAAACCAGTCCCAGTTTCTCCGATTCCAACTTATGTAGTTGAGGACAATGAAAACAACAAATTGTTTGGTTTTTCATTTCAGTTTCGTTATCGTTACATTTTTGACGACAACGAGAAAAGCGCATGGGGCCAAGCTTCCTATACTCCTACCAATTTTGTAGTTACAGAGAACTCTCGTTCTTATTCTCGGATTAACTTGACATTTTCTGACGCCCGGCTGAACACAGATCGTTGCTTCATCCGGGCTGTAGAAATTGGGTTCAGAACCAACGAAGATGGTATCTGGAAGTACATTGACCGTTACACTATTGACAAGTGTGACGTCATTCCTTTTTACAACGACAAAGCTTATCCTGCTATCGCGTCAGATGAAGCGTCAGATGCTGATACACAGGCTCTTAAAAACTTTGATTTCTGCCCTGAAATCGCCATGGGATGTGATGTTGTTTATGACGAGTTCGGAAACCCGATTATGGTTTGGGGTGGGTGCGTTGAAGGAAAGGATCTAATAACAATTGACGCTGACATCGAGCACAATAACTACATCTCAGCCTACCCAAGTGGCGATCAAGCAACTCTAAACAAAACATTCAAGGCCGGAGGACTATACCGAGTTGCCGCGATCCTAGAAGACGCATACGGACGCCAGTCGTCTGCCATTCCTCTGGGGCAGTACTCCGTTCCTTTTAATAAACTAGCCCCTAACTATAAACCTAAAATATTCTTTAACTCAATCCCCCCAACTTGGGCTACTCGCTACAAAATAGCGATGACTAAAAATCAAAACCAATCCATTTGGTTTCAGGCCCCGTCTTGGGAATTGACGTATTGGAAGATTGACAAAGGAGGTGACACGGCCACCTCGACAACTTACGCCGCAGGCGACGCTAATTATGTTGGGTTAGCCTTCAATCCAACCGAAGAGATCGCTGGGTCGCTAAGAAACCAGTTCTTCTATGCGCAAACTCCAGATAAAGTTTTCACCCCGATTATCGGAGATAGGATTCAATTTTTGGATTGGTTTATATCAGGTGGGTCGAACCCGGGAACGGGGAATATAAAAAATTACAACTTCAACATCGAAGGGTACAATTTGACGACGGTTACAGGAACGTCGACAATTGACAAGTTCACCATATTTTTGGACTTCAATGGATTCCCTGATTTCTCAACATTGCCAAATGCCACGGATTACATTCTGTGTGAGGTTTACCGACCAACCAATTCGGTGTCTGATAAAATCTTTTACGAAATAGGTCCAACTTATGATATTTTAGAACCGGGCACTGAGTCTAGGTCATTTCAAACAGTAGACCTGGAAAACTACGGAGATGCTGTTAGTATCGCTCAGCGATTCGACAACACATTCACCGCTGGTGGGCCATATTTTGTCACGCCTTTAATAGACCGAAACACTCTTCATAAATTTTCACAAGATGTCTTTACTGACTTCGGAAGGGTTTGTGTAGAGGACCCGGATGGAGCAAGAAGATATGAGATCAATAAAATAAGAGCCACTGGACTCTACACAGAGATAAATGGACTTTCCGCTTTTAAGGGATCAGACTATGTTAGGGTGTCGATTCAAAACGGGAACATCCAAAAAATGGCTTTTGTAGACGGGGTTCTTTTAGCTATTGGTCAGTTTAAAACCCAGCCTATTTATGTATCAAGGGGGCGCGTCATTGACGTTTCAGGCAACACCCTGATAGGAAGGTCGTCTAACCTTTTTTCAATCGCTGACGAGCTTCGCTATGACCTTGGCACTCATAACCCTGAGTCTGTTTTGGTGAACGAAGGAGCCTGTTATGGTTTTGACGTTTACCGGGGAACGGTGTGGAGGTATGTGGCTGGAGCTGGTCAGGACGTGATCACTCAGGGGTTGGTTAATTTTTTTCAGGATTTCGGAAAGCATGCATGGCAAACTGGGTCGGAAGTGATCTGTGGATTTCAGCGCGAGTTCAATACTTACTATCTAAGAGGACAAGCGGATTTCGGTTCGTTTACTCTTGGTTATGTGGAAGGCGGAGGCTGGGTGAGTTTTTATACTTTTTACCCAGAAGCCTTTGCTTCGCTTGACCAAAGAATGGTTTCGTTTTACGAAGGAGCCTTATGGATGCACGAAGAAGGGAATATCGCAGATTACTTTGGGTTGTTTCAAGCTCCGCAGATTCAAATCGCGCACTCCGAAGAGGGTACTGAGTTTAGCCCAGTTGAGATTCAAATCATCGCCGACAAAAGATGGGATGTACCACTTGTGAATATGCCAATTGACGGCTATCACACCGCAGGTCAGGTATCTAAAATTCCAGATTTAAAAAACTTCAACGGGACATGGAAGGGTTCTTTTTTGAGAGATCAAAACGACACCTCATTCCCGGCCGAACAAAGACTGCGCAGAGGAAGGAAATTGTGGGGGACATTATTACTCGTAACACTCGAAACAGACATTTTCTCACGACTCTTAAGTATTAAGATAAATGCCATTAGACGCAAGTGAATGGATAGCAATAATCGCCATAATCGTCCCAACCGCAATCGTATTCATACTGGAAAGAATGAATACGGCGCGAAAATTAGCCGTCATGGAAGAAAAGATCGCAGCGCAGTCTCTTAGGATGGATCAGCAAGAACGGCACTTAAATGATGCAATAAAAACCCAAGAGATTCTCAAGGATTCTATCCATACCATGGCTTTAGCTCTGGTTAAGATAGAGACTCACATAGATGATTTGAGTAAGGGTGTTTTAGAAAGAGTCGAAACATTGTTGCGAAGTTCAAAATAATCATTATCTTTACATAAAATTTCCACCAGTGGACCCAATGACAATGATGGCCCTCGCTCAGGGGGCTGTAGGATTAGGACAAGTGATCGGTGGTGCTTTTTCAAGCGCTAAACGACCTGAGTACAAAATGCCAGAAGCGGTGCGGCAGAGCCTTGCTTTGGCTAAAATGAACGTGGCCAACCCTTATTCTCCGGGGTATTCGCAGGCTAAGGCTGAATCAGATCTCACTGCTGCTAACCAACTCCAAGCCGCTCAACAGCAAGGCAACCCAATGGAGGCGATTCAGACCATCGCTGGCGCTCAGCAGAAGGCCAATCGGGATCTTCAGATGTATAACGAGCAAGATCAAAAGCAAGATGTTGGTAATTTGCAAAACGAACTTGCCAAGGTTGCTCAGGCTCAAGATTTGATGTTTCAAATGAACGAGTTCGCTCCTTATCAGGATAAATCTCAGCAGTCCAAAAATATGATTGGCGGAGGACTTGAAAATATTTTTGGAGCTGGCGGCCAGTTGACTTCGATGGATTTGCTGAAGAAATTATACGGACCAGATGGTCCGGCTAAAAAAAACTACTCTTACTTACTGAATAGTCTTCCAACGTTTAAATAATGGTAGGAACTCAATTAGGAACAGCATATAGTGGGCAGCAAGGCAACCAGTTGGCAACCGTCATCCGGCCTAATAATAATTTGGCCACGTATGAAGCTTTTCTAGCCAAAGACAAAATAAAGAAAGAAAAAGACGCTGCTAATTTTTCTGAAGGAGCTTTAAAAGTGAAGCCGGAGGAGACGTGGCACTATTATTCGTCGGATTTAGCCAAGACATGGGAGGGCTGGTTTAACAAAGGAGCCGAGCTAATGCCGGGAGGCGACCCATGGAAACGTTCTGATAAAGCAGCGATCGATTGGCAGATTGAAGGATCGCGGATCAAAGCGGCCAACACCAACGTAAAACAAGCTAAGGCTTTATGGGACAAAGCCATGGGTGACATCAACACCCGTGGGGATGAATATACTGACGAGTACAAAGCTCAAGTTCGAGATTTCGCCGTCAACAACCCGCTTGATAAAATCATGACGGGCCAGTTTAATTTCCCACAAGCTGAGTTTAAAAACCC
>CALBHK010000448.1 GCA_937894565.1 uncultured Chlamydiae bacterium | reverse complement strand
GAAGGACTGCAAGAGTTAGCCTGATGCGTATGCCTGCCTATCCTGTTATTCTTCTGTTTTATTTTACGTAAGATGAGTTGTTGTGATTTATTCTAATTTTTCATATAATGGCAGAATTAATTAATATAAGGCTTACCGTGGACTGCAATCTTCAAAACTTTAATCAGGTTTATAAACTAGAAAAACCAATTAAACTTGCCCTTTACAATGCCATAAAATGTGGAGAAAAAAATCCATGCTACATACGCCCTTTCGGTGTTTTGATTGGCGCAGCCGAAGCAATTATCACAGTAGCCATACGCCTAGCGATGATTGTAGAAGATCTTTTCAAGGGAATAGCAGATATTATCGGCTCTTTATTTTGCATAGAAAAATGCAGATTGCTTAGAGGGCTCTTTCAACTTATTCTAATCCCTAAAGAGATCGTCTATTTACCATTCTCTATTCTTTATGGCATCTTAGAATTAGTGAGATCCACTCTTCGACTGGCTTTTGGCCCCCAATCCTATATACAAGCTAGACTTAAAGATTTAGCTCCTTCAAAAGTTGTGAGGAATTTAAATAAAGATTTCGACAATATTCAGGAAGAAGTAATAGACGTGGAAGTTCATTCACAACAAGTGTTAAAAGAAAAATTTAAGGAATTCTTTAGCTTACTTGGGGAAAATAATCTTGAAGAAGCCAGTAATATCATCTGGACGTATTTTAAAGAAGAGCGAGATCCATTTCTCTATGCACTTGCCATAAAGCAAATGGAAAATAGCGATACAACAGTGCTGAACACAATTAAAAACATGTCAGACTCCTCACAATGGGCCTATCTCCCTCTTTGTATTATAGGAAAATTTCTTATTGAACAAAATATAGTAGAACCAATCATTGAAATCGCTAAATCAAAGTTGCCAGAAGAGCATCTTTTATACTTTTCTTTATGTTTTGAAATTGCATATCCCCAACATAAAACAACGCTACGTGAAAAGATTGTAATAAATGGGGAAAATGGTGTGTTATTAACCCAGCTTAGAGAACAAGAAGAGGGCGCCCGAGAGGCTGTTCTAGAGAATCATAAAAAGATAGAAGAATCTACAAAAAAATTATTTGAGGAATTTTTTAATAATAAATTCGATTAAGGTAAAAAACGCTCATCTTGTTTAATTTCACAGCGCGCAAAAAAGCGCGCTCTATTTCTAGCTACCAACCTATAGATCCAATCAAACAGACCACTTGGCAAATAATGCATCCAACCCAAAAGTCTCCACCATCCTCCAAGCTCCCAAGCAATCATTAAAACAGCCTCTCCTTGCACATAAAATTGCTTCTGCGCACTTTTATAATTTTTTACTAAAATCAAGGTGTCTAGATCTTTGAATTTCTGCGGTAAATCTTTTAATAATTCAGCTGCTGTCTCCCCTTGAAGAGGAGCAAACACAAAGAGTTCTTTTTTATCGATTTTTAATAAAAACTCTACCAAATGATTGCACAGACCACACTCTCCATCATAAAAGATCAAATGAATCCCCTTTTTCATCAGGGTTTCCTTACTACAGGTTTTTGGTTTTTGATCTGCTCTAACTGCTTCATTAACCCCATCGCCTCATCATCACTGCAGCTTCCGCTTAAGATCTGCATGCGAATGGCCTCTCTTTGATGCATCCACTCTCTTTCCAAAATCTTTTGAATGGTATCCTGCACGCCTACTTGCGCCTGTTCCAAATTAATCCATTTACTATCGATATCCAATAATAATTTCTGCGCCCCATCTGTTTGCAAGCTCATATGGAGATCCAATCTTGAGCTCTTATCTTGAGAAGTTAGAATCAGTTCAAAAATCTCTTTGGCAGCTTTATTTCTAAAATGAGAGGGTTTTAGGTTTAAGCGGATCCAATCCATTAAGTAGCGTTGTGATTCTCCCATTTTAACCATCCAGCGCAAGCAATCGCTCTCTAAAATTAAGTCGGGGTCAATGTCTAGCAATCCTGCGGTATCAGAATGTTTGATATATGTATTTGAAATCACTTTGTGACCAACGCCCAGCATCTCTTGAGGCACTTCTAACAATAAAGAGAGCTTACGCAAACTTTCATGCACCATCACCTCATTATCCCAAGAACGTATCTGTTTGCTCACCTGCATTGCAAATGCATTTTTAACAGCAGGAGAAAGCATGTTTTGCGTTTTTTGCGCCATTTTTACTAAAAATGTCAAATAATCTACACGACGCTCCATCAGTTTTTCAAATGCTTTAATCCCCTTTTTTTGAACATAACTATCCGGATCGGCCCCTACAGGAATAGGCACAACAAACACCTCCATCCCCTTTTTCTGAAAAATATGCCCTACTTTTTCAGCTGCAGCTAAACCGGCCGCATCCGAATCAAAAGCCAAATAGAGCGTCTGTACACCCAAATTGTGCAACTGCTCCGCATGTCCCTCTCCAAAAGCAGTTCCCTGTCCGGCCACGACAAAATCCATTCCCTCATAAATAAGCCTCAAAGTGTCTAACTGTCCTTCTACAATAATGGCCTGTTTTTCTTTGGCAATGCGTTTACGGCACTCATGCAATCCAAAGAGAATGTGGGATTTTTTAAAAACAGCCGTTTCTGGAGTGTTTATATATTTGCCCCCATAAACCTCTTCGCGTATTTTTCTAGCCGAAAAACCAACAACGGCGCCTTGAGCATTATGAATAGGAAAGGTAATACGTTCGCCAAAAAAATCAAAAATAGAATTATTCACTTTTCTTAGTAGAGCACAATCTAACAAGACCTGGTCATCAAACCCTTTTTCTTTCAAAAGCGCTGTTAAAGAGCTACGTTTAGGAGCATAACCGATCATGAATCGTTTAATGAACTCTTGATCTACCCCGCGTTTGGCAAGATATGCAAGCGCTTCTTGCCCCTCTTGAGTATTTAAAAGAATAGAGTGGTAATAAGCAGCAGCTTGATAGAGGGCCTCTTGCAATCTTTTTTTATTCGGACCTTTTTCCTCTCCCTCAACTTTTTCCAGATGCACACTATAGCGTGCGGCTAAGTTTTCTACGGCTTCAGAGAAACTCATCTGCTGATGATTCATTAGAAATTCAATAGCATCTCCATGGGCTCCGCAACCAAAACAATGGTAGCAGCCATCTCCTTTTTGCACAGTAAAAGAGGGCGTTTTTTCATCGTGAAAAGGACATAACCCTTTATAGGTGCTGCCGGAAGCTTTAAGCTCCAAGTAGGGCTCTAAAACCTCTACAAGGTTAATCCTCTGCTTTAAAATTTCCAAGCTCTCTTTTTTGAACATAATACTATTTTTTCTAATCCTATTTTCCTTGCATGCGCAGTAATTCTCTTTCTCTAGTCTCTCCGTCCAACTGGCAAATGATTGTCATTGTTCTCTCGTCTTCTTCTCGCTTCTCTATCTGAATATGATGGTGGGCAAGACTTGCCACTTGCGAGAAATGAGTAATACAAATCACCTGGCATTGCTCTCCAATTTCGCGCAGCTTCTTTCCCACTGCATTGGCAGTCTGTCCGCCAATGTTGGCATCAATTTCATCAAAAACTAAAATTTCGTCTTTTCCGGATAAAAGCTCTTGTAAAACAAGCATTAAACGCGCTAGCTCCCCTCCGCTAGCGCAACTTTTTACAGCTACCTGATCTTCTCCGGTATTAGGAGTCATAAAGAATTCAACTGTTTCATCTCCCCAACTATTTCTTGTTTGAGAAAAAAGCTTAATCTCTAGTTCTACTTTGGGCATGTTTAAAGATTGTAAGCCATTTTTTAATTTAAGGGCCATCTCTTTTGCAGCGATTTGACGCTTTTGAGACAACTCTTTAGCTAATAAGTCCACCTCAGATTCCAGAAGAGCAAGTTCCTTGACCAGAGCTTCAATTGTCTCATCTGTTTTACTTAATTCATCAAGCTCTTTTTCTATTTTTTCTCTATAAACAATTGGATTACTATATTTTTTGTTTAAACGGTGGATCAGAGTTAAACGCTCATTTACTTTTTGCATCTCGATAGGCTTCACTTCTCTTAAAGAGAGGTTGCGTTCAATTGTATAAGATAATTCACCTACTTCTTTTTCCAAAGAATTCATTGTTTCTATAAAATCAAAAGAACCTTTAAGGCTACTGCAAAGCCGCTTTGCCTGATAAAAAGCGTTTGACAGATCAGAAAATAGATGAGAAAGAGCTTGCAGAGTGGCTTGATTTCCCTCATTGACACTCATGGCGCTATATTTGGCAAATAGGAGCTCTTCTTCCCCCTCAACAATCGCAGCTGCATCAATTTCTTCTCTTTGTTGTTTTAGCATCTCCATTTCTCTAATACGTTTAGCCTCTGCCCCCCGCAGCTCTTCAAGTTGGCGCGTGCACTCTTTAAGTGCCTCCCATTTTTTTCTAAAGCGGTGATAGAGAATGCCGCGGTCTGCAAAAAGATCCAAATACAACCCCTGTTTTTCAACAGTAAGAAGCTCAAAACTTGCGTGCTGGCCCACAAAATTAACCAGTAGAGAGCCTATCTCTTTAAGGGTTGTTAACTGAACAGAAAAATCATTCACAAAAGCGCGTGATTTGCCCTGTTTCTTTAATTCTCGTCTAATGACTACTTCTCCATCACTCCCTGTTGGGATTCCCCACTCTTCAAGTTTAGCGAAAAGAGGATGTTCCATTGCCAACTCAAGAGAAATCTCTGCGCAAGCTACTATCTCCCCTTTACGAATCAGTTGGAGATCGCTACGTCCCCCTAAAACGAGAGAAAGCGCAGCTAAAACAGCTGATTTTCCAGCCCCAGTCTCGCCTGTAATGACATTAAAACCCTTGCCTAAAGGAAGAATTGCTTGCGAAACAAGCACAAGATTTTGGATGCGCAGCTCACTAATCATGGCTCATTAGGGGTAACAGCTTTAATTAAAGTATTTTTTAGTAAGAGATCTGTTGGAATGAGCCACTCTCCCGCATTCCAAAAATCCGTCTGCATCAATAAATTTTCATCTTTTAAATAGCAATGGACAACGATTTTTTTCTCATCAAATAGACCGATAATCAATTGGTTAACTTTAAATGGCTGGCTGCTTCTAAGATCTGTGGGGTTAGCAGTGTTAAGAGCCGAAACAACCTGGATTTGTTGGTTATAATTTAAAGTATAAGGCGCAGTGTCATACGTGGCCTCAATGAAATAGACCCTATTTTTTTCTAAGCGAAAATTCTCTTGGGGCGGCTCAAAAAATTTAAGCAGAAAAGCAACGCTTAAAGCCACTAAACCTATAGTCACAAGAATTTTAGTGCGTATTGGCATATTTCCTCTTTCTCCTATCATTTCTCGCAAATGCTAATTTCGTCAAGATTTTTAAAGTGCATTTTTACGACATGTTTAAGATGCTGGGCGCCATATTTATTAACAAAGAGCTGCACAGAATGGGTGGCGCCGCTACCGCCCCCTTTTTTCAAATCAATCCCCGTGCGCTTAAAGAGATCCTGCATACCTTCTACAAAGTATTGTCGGGCTAGAATGGATGCTGCTGCCACAACTAAATCGGCCTCTGCTTTTGTCTGCTGAACAATCTCTAATTCTGCATATTCTTTCCCAAAAGCTATTTTCATCACACTTTCATGGGCAAATTTATCGATAAGAATTTTGTGACAGCCTGTTTTTTCCACCAATTGTCTAATGGCTGCGCAATGGGCCCAGGCCAATAATTTATTCAAGTTTTTAAAAGAGGCGTAGAGTTCATTGTATTTTTCTGGTTTTAAAATCACGGCGTGATACGTAAATTCGCTTCTCAATTGCTTGGCTAATAAACCAATGGAGCGTGCATCTAAAGTTTTTGAATCGCGCACCCCCATGCTTTGCAATTTAATTAAATCTTCTTGGTTTGCATAGAACGCTACCACACAAAGAGGGCCTACAAAATCACCCTTGCCTGATTCATCCGATCCCATATGAGCTTGATTAGCAAAAGGAAGTTTGACCGTTTCAAATAAATCTCCCTGCTTAAAGAGAAACTCAGGCTCTAAAAAAAATTCGATAAACTCTTTAGAAGCTTTTCCCTGAACCACTACTTTACCCGATAAATAGACTGTACAAGAGACGCCTTCTCCCACTGCTTGAAAAAGAGTGTAAGGCGGTTTTTTAAGCTCGAATCCCTTATCTAAAAGTCTCTCTTTTAATAAAGCAGCTTGGGAAGCAGTTAAATTTGCAACAAAAGGAGAACCCATCAATTAAACTCCAAAAGGAATGCATGTTTTAGCTTCCAAATCATAAGCATCTCCTTCTCCTCTATTTAAGAAGCAGTGGTAGCCAAGGCCCGCAATCATCGCTGCATTATCAACACTCAAGCCTTTACTAGGCCAGCAATAACGCATATTCGGATTCGCTTGAGTAAAAAATTCTCGCAGCTTCTGATTATTGGTCACGCCGCCCCCTAAAACAAGAGTAGTTAATCCATGCAAACGGGCTGCGGCGAGGGATTTTTCTACAATATCCATTAAAGCTGCCAGTTGAAAAGAGGCGGCCACATCGCATATCTCTTGTGTGTTGAGCTCTAAACCTCTGGATTGCGAAATATTTTGTCCATTTACAGTGTAAAGCACGGATGTTTTAAGACCGCTAAAAGAAAAAGAGAGCGGGGCATCTTTAACCCTTCCTGCTTTAAAGGGATAACGATGAGCATCCCCAATAGCTGCTAGTTTTTCAATTTCTGGCCCCCCCGGATAGGGCAACCTTAAGATGCGCGCTACTTTATCAAAAGCCTCTCCAATGGCATCATCCACACTCTGGCCAATAAGAGAATAGCGACCTATGCCATGCATCAGAACAAGCGCTGTATGCCCCCCGCTAATGACAACCCCCAAAGCGGGAAACTCAACGGGTTCATCTGATGACATAATCGCCCCATATAGATGGGCCTCAATATGATTAACGCCAACAAAAGGTTTTTGAATGGATAAGGCGAGCGCTTTGGCAGCAGTCACACCGATAGTCAGAGGACCAATTAATCCAGGCCCATACGCCACTGCAATGAGATCAATTTCATTTAAAGAGACGTTAGCCTCTTGCAAGCTTTGCTCTAATAAGGGCGTGAGTGCGTCGACATGACGCCTGGCAGCCAATTCAGGAACTACGCCGCCAAATTCGCTCTGTACATCAATTTGCGAGGCAATAACATTGGAAAGGATTTCTTTACCCTCTCGAACAACGGCGAATGCGGTCTCATCGCAGGTAGATTCAATTCCCAGAACTAACATAGTGCACTCTGTTGTTTTAATAAGGTATTTTAGTGGAAAAAGAAGATATAGACAAGAAAGAAAAAAGAGGAAAAGAAGACAACGCTTCTTTTCCTCTCTAATAAAACAACAAAACTAGTTTTGGTTATTCACAAAAGTTTCGTTATATAGAGAGTCGCTGATTCCATTATAACCATACTCTTCAGCCTTAGGATATAGATTGCTTTGTAGGCCTTCTACAGCAGTAATAAATCCATTTACAACTTTATTTTTTACGTTACTTAAATCTGGAAGATTGTCCACGATTTCTTCTTTAGAGCGATTAAATAAAGGTTTTACTTTATTAGAGATAGCTTCGAAGACATTTTTTACAGTCTTCATGATAGATGTAGCGTATTCTTTAAAGAATTGAACAAAAGATTTCTCTCCTTCTCCGCTAGCCATTTTTTTGGCTACAACGACAGCTTCTTTAGCAAAAAATGCAAAAGTAACAGCACCTACAGCCAATCCAACAGCTGCCAATGGAGAAAATGTGATTAGAGAAACAACAGCCCCAATTCCCATTCCTAGTGCTTTTTTAGCACAAATAACTGCAGTCAAACCACCAGCTACGCTAGAACCAGCTACGCTAGATCCGTTTGGCAAATTAGATCCGTTAACAATTTTAGTCATATGAAAACCTCCTTCTGATTTGGTTTCCTTGAAATTTATAACACGTCTATTAATTTTTAATTAAGATAATATTTCTTAGCAACTCGACTTTGTACAATTGCCGAGTAGGAGAGGCCGTGAGGCCTCGTCCTCTCACAGAACCGTGCGTACGG
>CALBHK010000447.1 GCA_937894565.1 uncultured Chlamydiae bacterium | reverse complement strand
AGCAAGCATATCTATTTTGCAGAAGTGTTAGATTTCTCGTTTTCATAAATGCGGTCCATCTCTTTAATCACACGATCCGAAATGTCTAATTTCTTACTATAATAAAAACTGTTTTCTGTATTGACAATGAGATCAAATCCCTCTTTTTTCGCAACAACTTCAGAAGCTTGGGCCACGACGTTGGCAATGTTCTGGATGATTTTATAATTAGCTTGTTGCAGCGCTTGCATGAATTGCTGTTGCATTTGAGAGTATTCTTGGCTGAGTGTACGAAATTGATGTTTCATTTCATTTTCAGCTTGAGGAGCTAAGCCATCCAGATAATCTTCATCAGTAAGTTTATCGCTTAGTTCTTTAAGCGTTTTTTCTTTTTCCGCAATGTTTTTTTCAACTTGATTTTTTAGGGCTTCAAATGTTTTTTGTTCATTTAGCCCAAGTTTGGACTCTTCTCCACAGCGTTTAAAATCCACTGTGGCTATGCGTGTTTCCGTAGCTAAAAGCGGAGTTGCCGCTATAGCTATTAGGGTTAGTAATGCAAATAAGTAATGTTTTTTCATCATGTTCTCCTAAGATATAAGTTAAAAGTTTCCTCCGACATTGAAAAAGAAACGCTCAATTTTATTGGAATCTTTTTCACGAATCGGCATGCCGCTTCCGAGTGTCAATTTAGGGCCGCCTGCTCCAAAAACAGACAGGCGTACACCCAAGCCGGCAGAGCTGTGAAGCTTGCCAAATGTAAATTTGTGAATGGAGACAGAACCTGCGTCAAAAAAGAAGAAGGGTTCTAAAAAATCATTATAACGGTAGGCAAGTTCCCAGGAGAGAATTTGCATAGAAAGTCCGCCTCGTGGATCTCTGGTTCCTGGATACTTTGGACCTAATGTATAAGCTCTATAGCCTCGTACAGTGCTTTCACCACCTAAGAATAGACGTTCGCCTAAAGGAAGTTTTGTAAATGTTGTGTCGCCATAAGGGATGACAAATTCTGTATCGGCGCGTAATTTAACGACTAATTTATCAGAAATGGGGATGTAGTAGCTGTTAAAATAGCATAGAGTAAAAAAGTCAAATTTACCTAAAAGTCCAGACACTTCAAAAGAGAGTTTAGAGCGAAACCCATGAGAAGCGGCAACCGGAGAGTCTGTGGAATCATAGTTAAAGGCAAATCCAACGGCTGATACGGAACCGTGATTTTTAGCCTCTTTTTCTAGAAGTTCTTTTCCATATTTTTGTAAAGCTTCATATCTTTTTAGTTCATCTGATTTTGCGTTTTCTCTCTCTTGTTGATCCCTTATCTTTTCTGCTGATGGTTCTACCACTTCTTCTTTTTTGCAATCCATTACCTTGGTAACTGAATCCATCCATCTATAGTAAACGCCAAAACGAAGAAAACGGTTGATCGGATATTGAGCGTGTACTTTAGTGCCCCAGGATTCTAAGTCATAGCTTCTGGCATGGTTGCGTGTGTTTTTTGAAAAAACATCAAATCCTAAAATCCATTGAGTGTCATAAAAATAGGGTTTTGTCCAGGAAAGAGAGTATTGTCGACTTTGTGTTCCAATGGTCGTGGCAAGATTAATATATTCGGCCCCTCCTCGCAAATGACGCAGGCCTCTCCATCCCTCTTTTCTGAGCATGGAAAAACCGCGCACATTGAAGTTTTTTTCTGAAAGAGTCAAGCCGCCAAAAACTGCTTCGGTGTTGCTAAAGCCAAAAGAGGCAGAAAAGCTTCCCGTAGAGGTTTCATTGACCTCAATATGCACATCACGGAAATTTTCTCCTAAATCACTTTCATCTGTTTTAACGGCATAGATGTTGACTGAGTTGAAATAGCCAATATTCATTAAACGGGCTTGGGTGATTTTTAATTTTTTTGTATTAAAAATTTCTCCCGGAATAAGAAGAGTCTCATTGAGGATGACATGAGTGTTTGTGATAGTGTTGCCAAAAATTTTAATTAATCCCACTTGGTAACAAGCGCCCTCTTCAACGTGAAAGTGAATCGTGTAGATATTATGTTCTTCATCTAAAATAGCTTCATAATCTACTAAAGCGTCGATATAGCCTATATGGCCATAACGATCGATGATATTTTGGACATTTTTCTGAAGTGCTTCGGGGGAGTAGGGCATTGTTTCTCTGATAAGAAGTGTGGAGCACATTTCTTCTTCAGATAAGATATAAAATCCATCTATAGAGATGGGTCCAAAATAATACTTTTCTCCTCTTTCGATAATAATGCGCACGACGATACGGTTGTTTTTTGGAGATTCTTCTGTCTCAATTCTTACCATAGCATCTGCAAATCCTAGATTGTGCATATAATTAAGCACATTCATCTGGTCTTGTTGGATCATATCGGCATTATAGATGCCATCATTGCCTAGAAAGCTGAATAAGAAGTGCCATTTTTTAGTTATAAGAAGAGCCAGAATTTCATCCCCTTCTTCTTCGCTTACGCCCTGAAAGCAGATTTTTTCAATTTTACCGCAACGTCCTTCATCGATTTGAATAGAGATATCTATTTCATTTGTAATGCAATCGCGTTCTAGAGTATAGTCAACCACCGATTCAAAGTATCCCTCTTTAATATAATGCATTCTAAGCGATTGAAGATGCGTGTTAAACGATTTATAGTCAAAAATAGTTCCCTTTGGCGTTTCAATGAGCTCGTAAAGTTTTTTTTTATAAACGGCATGCTCTCCATAGAATTCTACTGAGCGCACGATGGGCTTGCGAGAAAGAGCGATAGTGAGGTAGAGGTTTTCGTTGCGCATCTCCATTTTAGGATCGATTTGATCGTATTGCTTAGAGAGCTGTTTGAGATCCTGGTCAAAAGTAGCCTGGTGAAAAAAGTCACCCTCTTTTGTGTGCAGGAGATTTTTAATAATGCTTTCATTGAAATCGGAATTGTTTTCGGGATTTTGAATGATGATGGAATTAATTTGTTTGCCCTCATAAATAAGAGCATCAATAGAAAAAGGGGTAAACAAGCAGTTAATTATAATAAATAAGAAGAGAAAAAAAGGTTTGGATTTCATAAGGGTACCCTCGATTACGCAGTAATGCGGTCGATCATAAGCAAGATAGGAAATAATAGCAACCTCCTTTCTATCTTCTTGTTTATGTATTTGCTTTTCTCTATACTGCGACGGATGTAATATAAAGGTTCGCTCCTATGTCGTTCTTACTTCCATTTCTGGTCTATTTAAGTATTATCCTAATCATTGCGTTGAGTGTGCATCGCAAAAGTCAAACAGAAGCTGATTTTGTTATAGGCAACCGTTCTCTAAATTTTTGGGTGACAGCTCTTTCCGCTCATGCTGCTGATATGAGTGCCTGGCTTTTCATGGCGCTTCCCATGCTGATTTTTACAGGAGGAATGCCTAATGCCTGGGTAGCTTTAGGGTTAATTGGGGGTATGTGGCTGAATTGGCAATTTATAGCTCCGAAGCTGCGCACCGAAACCGAAAGATTAAATGCTTTTACTCTTTCCACTTATTTGGAAAGACGCTATCACGATGAAACGGGAACCTTGCGTCTTATTACTTCTGTGATCTCTTTGTTTTTCTTGACGTGGTATTTATCTGCTGGCCTGATTGCTATGGGAAACCTTTTTGAGCACGTCTTTGGAATTCCGTATCTTATAGGAATTTTAATTACACTGGGCGTGGTTGTCCTCTATACTTACGTGGGCGGATTTGTGACAGTATGCTGGCTAGATCTGTTTCAGGGGATTTTTCTTTTGGCGATGATTCTTTTTGTTCCTATTTTGGCTTTTATAAAGATAGGAGGATTTACCGCTGTTATTGACAATGCCAGCAAGTCTGCAATTCCACTTTCTCTTATGGAAGATTTTTCTTATGGCTCTTTTTTTGCAATAGTATCTTCTGCGCTTGGATGGGGGCTTGGTTATTTTGGACAGCCGCATATTTTGAGTAAGTTTATGGGTATTAAGACACCAAGTGATCTTGTGAAGTCCAAATATTTAGGGATGAGCTGGCAAATTTTAGCGCTAAGCGGCTCTGTGTTTGTGGGTTTGATAGCAATTGGATTTTTTAATGAAGGGGTTGTTAATCCTGAATTAATTTATGTGGTGATGGTGAAGGAGCTCTTTACTCCTTTTTTTGCAGGAATTGTTCTTTGCGGCATGGTAGCGGCTAATATTTCAACGATGGATTCCCAATTATTAGTAGCCTCTTCTGTGATCAGTGAAGATATTTATAAAAAATTATTTTCTCATAGAGCTTCTTCGAAACAATTATTGATAGTTTCCAGATTGGGAGTGCTTGTTTTGGCCTTCATCGCTTTGTTGATAGCTATTCAGAACGGCGCCTCAGTGAGTCGTTATGTAAAATATGCCTGGACGGGTTTAGGCGCCAGCTATGGTCCTCTTATTTTGTTAGGACTTTATAGCAGATCTGTCAATTGGAATGGAGCGATTGCAGGGTTGATAGTCGGGGGATTCATAGCTGCCACCTGGGATTGGATCAATCCCTATTTAATGGATATTGAGGTAGCAGCGCTTGTTCCTGCATTTGGATTAAGCGTGCTGACAATATGGGGCGTTTCCCGTCTTTTTCCTGTTCATAAAGCGAGTTGATATACCGAACATGATTGAAGATTTGGAGTTTTGACAAGGAGGTTGCTCAAAATTTTTATCTGGAGCGAATGACCATTGCCTTAAGGCAAGGCATGAGTGAAGATGAAAATTTTGATGCAGAACCGACGTGGTCAAAAACCAATTCTTCAATCATGTTCGGTATAGTTTAATAATTGTTGTGGAAAGAGGAGCAATGGTCAATTCAATTCCTCCTTCAATTTGCGAAATAGGTTCCCTATCCTTCCCGCTTCCTCCATATTTTTCGGCATCACTATTCCATAACAGCTCGACGTTATTTAATTGCGGATGAAACAGACGATAGCCAAAAAGCGTTTGCGGAGTAAAGTGGTGGATGCAAAGAAGGGTTTCCCCTCCTCCTTTCCTTAAATAAGCAATTAGCGAATTATTAGAATCATCTAATTTAACCCACTCAAAACAAGTATAGGTCTCATCTTCTGCCCACAAGGCCGGATGCTCCTGATAGAACTTATTCATCTCTTTAACCATTCTCTGCAACGAAAGATGAGTCGGATATTGCAGCAAATGCCAATGAATCTCTTGCTGAGACCACCACTCATCCCATTGCCCAATTTCTCCTCCCATAAAAATAAGCTTCTTGCCTACCTGGCACAACATATAGCTATATAAAAGGCGCACATTCGCAAATTTCTGCCACCAATCTCCCGGCATTTTAGCCATCAGGCTTCCTTTGCCATGCACCACTTCATCATGAGATAATACAGAGATAAAGCGTTCCGTAAAAACGTATAAAAGACCAAAGGTAAGATGGTGATGGTGGTGGTAGCGATAAATAGGATCTTTGCAAAAGTAGGTCAACGTGTCGTTCATCCATCCCATATTCCACTTAAAATCAAAGCCCAGACCGCCTTTTTCTACAGGTTTGGTCACAGAAGGAAATGCTGTCGACTCTTCGGCAATCATCAAAACGCTGGGATAAAGTTGATGCACTACAGAGTTAAAATGTTTGATGAATTCAATAGCTTCTAAATTTTCTTTTCCTCCATAACGGTTTGGAATCCACTCCCCTGCTTCTCTTCCATAATCTAAATAAAGCATCGACGCTACAGCATCGACGCGAAAACCATCGATATGAAAACGCTCTGCCCAATAAAGAAGATTGGCAATTAAAAAATTAGAAACTTCATGCCGTCCATAATTAAACAAATAGGTCGACCAGTGTGGGTGAACGCCCTGACGAGGATCCTCATGTTCATAAAGAGCCTCCCCATCAAATTTTCCCAAAGCAAAAGCATCACTCGGAAAGTGCGCAGGCACCCAATCCAGTAAAATACCAATTCCTTTTGAGTGTAGATGGTCCACAAAATATTGAAAATCCTGCGGCTTTCCAAAACGGCTTGTCACTGCATAAAATCCAGTGACTTGATAGCCCCAGGATTCATCTAAAGGGTGCTCTGAAATGGGGAGTAGCTCTACATGACTAAAATGCATATCTACGCAGTAATCTGCTAATTCATGAGCTAATTGCCTATAATTTAAAAAGTTATTCCCATCCCGACGCCAGGAGCCTAGATGCACCTCATAAACGGTCATAGGAGAGACTTTATCTTGATGACGCCTTTGCATCCATGCCTTATCCGACCATTTAAAGCTCTCTAAATCTGCCACAACAGAAGCTGTGGAGGGGCGTTTTTCTGCATAACGTGCATAAGGGTCGGCTTTAATGACATGCTCCCCCGATTTTGTCGTGATTTCAAATTTATAACGGTGTCCCTCTAAAATACCAGGGACAAATAACTCCCAGACTCCAGAATAACCCAAAGAGCGCATGGGATTGACACGTCCATCCCAATGGTTAAAATCACCCACTAAAGAAACCTGTCTAGCATTAGGCGCCCAAACTGTAAAAGCAACCCCTGCAACTCCTTGATGCATCAAAGGAATAGCACCCATTTTTTCATAAAGACGATAATGCACTCCACGGGAAAATAAATATTGGTCCATTTCTGCAAAAGTGGGCATAAAAGCATAAGGGTCTTGAGCTAGCAATCCATTAGAATGATAAATGCGATAATTAGGAAACTGCGGGAAAATGCACTCAAAAAGTCCGCTGGGATCGACTTTTGTCATCTCTAAAGGCCCATTCTCTGTTTGCAATGTCATACTTTCAGCACCCGGACGCCATAAACGCACTACGTAAGCCCCATTTGAAATAGGATGCAGACCTAGAAAACGGTGCGGGTCGTAATGTCCACGATAGTTGAGTAGGGTCACGCTATTTTGCATGTAAGTTTCGTAGGTAAGTGTCACACAAGTCTCTTTATTATTTCTGGAAGTTATCTAGAAAGTATACGGATCCTTCTTTCAATTTCAAGCTATTATTTACATCCATTTGCGCGGCTCTCTCTGTACGAGAACGGCGCAAACGCATAGTCTTCACATGACGAAAATGCAAATTCACTTCTGCATCCCTTTTAGCACGAATGACTACGCGGCGTATCACTTTTTTAGACCATTCCATATCCAGTATAGCACTTTCGGTCTGCAAGTTAATTAAACGCCCGCAATGAAAATCCTTAGGCAGATAAGGAAGGAATTGCATTTGATGCTCTTGCGAGACAAAAAGCAGAGAGCGCAAATGCTGATATAGATAAGCAGCTAGATGAAAAGAATGGGTGGATTCTTCTACAGGAGGAAGATTAAACCCCCAACCCCCTTCATCTTTTAAGGTTGGATAAAACAACCCGTCGCTATGAAAAGCAAGTCGGAAAAAATCTTGAAAATGAGATTCAAAATCAGGAGGAAGAAGAGAATTCACAAGAGATAAAGAGCCCTGGTTTAAATTAGAGGGCAAAGAGTTGTCTGTCCATTGGCCCAACGCATAAAGAAAAGGAACAATCTCTTGAGGGTCTGCTCTTTGAGACATCAGTGGCCACTCTTGTTTTTTATGCACCCCTAAAGAGAGACGTTCCACAGAACGAATGGGAATAACCGGTTTTGCTCTACAGACTTCCACATCATTTCCCTCTATTGAAAATTCCAAATCTCCTTTCTGTAGGTAAAAAAGAAGACGCTCTTCATGCGCGTAAAGATGATATCTAAAATAAGAACGATCACTCTCTCCCCAAACTGTGATACACCCATGCTCCAAATCAAGCTGAACCGTTATATGCTTAAAAGCAGCGCTGTGGGCAAAGCGAATAGAACCTGTAGAAGATTTCGCAAAATGAGTAAAAACCAGATAAGTGGGATAGATGACAACCGCAAAAGAGGAGTTGGGGATAAGGACCTTAACTCCTCTTTGTTGAGTAAAAGGAGTATAGCGTTGAACCGATTGTATTTTCATAAGAACCATTTTTTGGCATGAGTATAGAAGAAGAGAAAAATAAAAGAAAGGGAACTCGTAACTATTCAGATCCCCCCGTTTGCTACGCAAACAAGGCGATCTGACAGAAAAAACTGTTCCACACT
>CALBHK010000446.1 GCA_937894565.1 uncultured Chlamydiae bacterium | reverse complement strand
GGAAGGAAGTTAACCGCAGAGCCGCAAAGTACGCTGAGGAAACGCAGAGAAGAAGGAAAGAGGGCTTTTTTTGGGGCCTGGAATTTAAACTATGTAAATTAAATCATAAGTTCATTATAATTAATGACTTGCGACAACAAAAAAGAATAGTACCTCTATTCTTCTCTGCGTTTGCTCAGCGTACTTTGCGGCTCTGCGGTTAACTCCCCCTCTTACGCCTCGCTCTCTCTTCCTAAACTCAGTTCTGCCAGTAGGCAGGGGCCACCAAGAGTCCTCTTGTCGTTGTTGTTTCAATAGGATGCACTTCATGAATGTGCAGCGCCTTCATCATCGCCAAAGCCAGAATACAATTAGTCACATCCAAATCTGCAAATGGGTTATTAAGTTCTGCGTCAGTTTTATTTAAAGAGTTTCTAATAAAATCTCTTAAACCCTTACGCGTAATGACGCCATTTTCAGCAGCTATTGGACGAATACTGTTATAAAAAAGCCGCCCTATTCCCACAACAGAGCTCTGATTTCGAATTTTTTGCTTAATAATAGCCGGGGCTTTACGAGCAAACGCACGCGCATAACTATCTGCAATTCTCAACTCCTCTTCGCTAATAGGATTGGGGGAGGGCTTTTCTTGCACATCATTTTCCTGAATCATCTTAATAATATAAGATTTAAACGCTACCGATCCCATTTGTTCGCCCATAAAAACACTTAGCTCATCTTCTTCATTTGCTGTGGTTAGTTGTAAACTTCCAGTGCCGATATCCCATACAACCATTTCTTGGGGTTCAAATTCCCCTGTTGCCAAAGCGCTGAAATAAGCAATTTCGCCCTCTTGTTTTTGAGGGATGATTTGAATAAAAATACCTGTTTGCGCTTGCACTTGCTCGGCGAATTCTTTTGCGTTCACCGCTTTACGAAAGGCAGAAGTTGCAATCGCTGCTATATTTTGCACCTGGTATTCATTAGCTAGTGCTTTAATTTCTGAAAAAACTTCAATTCCCTTTTGCTGAGTCTGCTCATCAAATGTGCTATCTATTGATTTATCCAAAGACGCCTGGTAAGCAACAGGAAAAGATGTGTCTAAAACAACTTGTAAAATCTGGTTTGTTTCTGTATCGACATCCCCAATAGCTACTTTTGTGCCCCCCGAACCAATATCAATCGCAGCACGTCTTTCGACGTCAGCATGCAAATGAACAGAAAGCATAAGAATAAAAAGAATAATTGTTTTTTTCATAAATAAACCAACTTAATTTAAATGTTAATAACAATTATACTTATTAATTTAATTAAAATCAATTAAAATTCACTTGCAGATTTAAAAACCTGCAAGTGAATAAAAAATTATGGTCTTTGCCAAACCATCTTGCCATTTCTGCGATCCACGCAAGTGAGGTATGTCGAAGTGCCATTTCTATCCTTTGAAAAGACCATGACAAAATCTTCTTCTACTTGCCAAGATAAAATTTTTGCATAAAAACGCGCTTCCCAAAGTCTGACCCCTGTGAAATCATAAACAGTGATGCCATCCTGACTATCAAATGAAGAAACTACAAAGACATTCCCGCGATCTATCACCATTCTGTCTTGTTCAAAAGCGTAGTCGCTAGAAACCCCTGCAGTAACCGGTGCTGCAGCTAACAGCACCAAAGCTGCAACAGCTAATTTGATTAATTTCATTTTCTTTCCTTTTGTTTTATGCGTTTTTAAGCAAATTCCTACTTGCAACAGCACAACAACTTTAACATAAAAAAAAATTTAGGAAAAGAAACGTTTTTTTCATATTTATTTCAATAAAACAAAAAAATTAAATTATATATTGACATCATAGTTTTAATTACATTATAATTTTATATATAAAATCAACATAACAAATAATAGGACAACAATGACTACATCAGATAATATTAAATTTTTTTTTAAAGAAGCTGTTAAAACAATTACAACAGGCGCCTTCATGGTAGGAGCCGTTGTTGCAGCAAAAGTAAGTTACGTTTTTTCTGTTTCTCAACTACCAACAGCCGCTCAATTGGGTGCTCAATGCCTTTCTACTTTAGCAGAAAGCGGAGTAGTGATAGGGGCATCTGCTGGGATTGCTCTTGCTACAGATTTAATTTTCGACAAACTCATCACTAAATTTTTAGAAAGAAAAGGACTACAAGATAATACAAAAGCACAAGTAGCCGGCTATTTTATTAAAAGAGCAATTACAGTAGCTGCTGTTGTAGGATTTGCTGTGATCATGGGCGCCTCTCCCCTTGTGCCTATCATGACGCTTGTTATTCTTGTTGCTAGAGATATTTTAGGCAAAGTAATCGATGCTTGCAAAAAGAAACCAGTACCACAAGAAAACTTACCGCCACCACAAGATGACTTAAACAATAACCCACCACCACAAAATATGCCTCCACAAATTGAAAACCCAAACAACGTGCAATTGAACGCACAAAATCCATTAGCAATAGGTAATGAAGAAATAGAAGAAATAAAAGAGATACAACTACAAGTCTTTGTAGATTTATCCGGTTACGATACAACACCTCTTACAAACGCAGGGATTGATCCTGACGTCATTTTACCTTCTATGTGTAGTTATCTAAGCAGTGAAACGGTTGATATTGAGGTTAACAACCAAGTAATCATTCTAACGAAAAAAGAACAAGGTAGTTGCTCTATATTCTAAGCACAAAAGATTTCTCAATTCAACGTAAGATCTTCGGGAATCATAGAGAGGGTGGCATATTTGCCACCCATTTCTCTTAACAGGGTCTGCCATAATTTATCAGGCGGCACATCAAAAACATGCTCTTTACGCGCTGGCCAAAGCAGCCAGCCGCCATCCAAAAATTCGCGCTCTAACTGCCCTCCCCCCCAGCCTGAATAGCCAAAACAGAGCAAGACTTGCGGCCCCTGCGCATCTGCTAAAATTTTATGTAAAAAATCTAAATCCCCCCCTAAAAAAACGCCCTCGCACACATCCAGAGTATCATCCGGAATCTCATCACTTGTATGTAAAAGCATCATCTGGTTAGGTTGTACAGGGCCTCCGGTGCGCATCCCCACATAAGGGTTCATTACTTCTTCTATATCTGCCACCTCTTCGGGGATTTCAATATCCAACGCTCGATTGATGATTAAGCCAAAAGAGCCGGCGGGATTATGTTCGCAAATTAAAATAACACTACGGAAAAACTGGCCGGACTGCACATCCGGTGCTGCGATTAAAAAAAAACCCTTTGCTAGCTGCGACTGCTCTGATTTTTCCATATTAATTCAAACATCTGTACGGAGGGTTCCAGGCGTTCTCTCTCTCTTGCATCACCTGCTGATCAAAGAGTTTTAAATCGCCCTCCAACGCCTCCACACGCCGCAGCAGATCGGCAAAAACGGCTGTAAAGGGCTCACAAGTGATGATGGGTAAAATTTCTTCTGCCTGACAATCCTCCATCACAGCAGAAAGACGCGAAATAGAGGTAGAGATCTGGTTGACCTCATCATTAAAATAGTTATAAAACTCCTGGGGAGTAGAGAGTCTAGCTAACAAATTCATCTTCCTGGCCCTTAGGCGCTGCCAAGAGCTATCATTATGAAATAAAAGACCATAGTGGTTGACATCATCCATCACAGTTTCTGCCTTATTTAACACAGAAACCAATCGCAAATAAAGATCGTCCGATCCTACAAGCTGGCCAACTGACCCTTTTCCACTTGAAATATCTTGAACAATCACATTGCCGGAATGGGCCATTTGAGAGGCGGAATCGGCCATTGCTATCAAATTATCCATAAAGCGGTTAATTTTTTCCGGACGGTTAATTTCCCCTGTAATTTCGGATAAATTACGCGCCATGCTGGAAAGATGTTCAGCCATTTCATTATCTTCTAAAATTTTAATCTGATCTTTTATGCTATCTACCGCCTGCTTAGCAGACTCTGCCACATCTGTAAACTCTTTAATTGCTTCCTCCAAAGAAGCAGGAGAAGAAGCGTACATGATCTGCTCTCCTACAGGAAGCAGTTTACCATCGGCCGGTGTCGGCCTGGGTGTAACTTCTACCGATTTTTCGCCCAACAATCCGGAAGTGACAATGGCTATATCATCGGATAGATATAAGCGAACGCCGGAATCCACTTTTAAAGTCAGCTGATAAATGTAGACATCCTCCACATCCCCAATGATCCCCTGGCTTCTGGCACCCTCTACCTCTTCGATGCTCACTACCTCCCCTACAGGGCGTCCGGCAAACAAGACACGCGTGCCTATGTTCACCTTATCGATGTTGGCAAAGCGCACTTTAATTGTAAGGCCCTCATCCCCAACAGTTGGGTGCAGAAAAAGGATAATATAAGTGATGATCGCTATCGCTGTTAAAAAAAAGATGCCAATAAGCAAGTTTTTCGATTTTTCCACTACTCCTCTCCTCTATTTTTCTTAATGATCTCCGGTGTGACCATAGCTTCAGTAAAGAAGGCTTGAATTTGGGGGTCATCTATATGCATAAAGTCCTGCTTGCTCGCTTTGAATTTAATCACACCCTCGTCATGCAAAGCCAGTATGTCAGCAAGCTCCAAAGCAGAACGAATGTCATGCGTGACCACAACAGTTGTGCCTTTGAGTTTCTTTTGTGTCTTAATAATTAAACGGTTGATCTGCATCGCAGTAATCGGATCCAACCCCGTTGTAGGCTCATCATAAAAAATGTACTTGGGCTCTGAAATAATCGCTCTGGCTAAAGCAGCCCGTTTGCGCATTCCTCCCGAAAGCTCCGATGGCATTTTTTTTTCTGTGCCGGCCAAATCAACCATTTCTAGAGATTCTTTTACCCGTTTACGGATCTCATCAGGTTCAAGCCTATTTCCTGTTTTGGGATCGCCATGCTGATCCAGAAAAAAAGCCACATTATCGCCCACAGTCATCGAATCGAAAAGGGCCCCTCCCTGAAAGAGCATGCTCATCGACTTGACAAGCTTTTGAGAAACATGACGTTTAGAAGAGGTGACAGATTCCCCATCAATTTCAATCTCACCTGCATCAGGCTGCTCTATTCCCAGTATCTGCTTAAACAAAACGCTTTTACCCACTCCGGATCTACCTAAAATAACCAAAATCACTCCGTCTTCCACATCCAGTGACAACCCCTTAAGCACCTCTAAGCTGCCATATGATTTATGCAGGTTTTTAATGCGAATCATGTTTTCTTCCTTATATTGATCCCTTTCTTCATTTGGCAAGCTCCTTTTTTCATTTGGCGAGCCAGGGAATAAAGTATGTGATCAATTTATAAGAGCTATTGAGGAAGACGGTAAGCATGAAATTGGAAATCAAAATGACAGAATAAGTAATCACCACACTATTAGTTGTGGCCCGTCCCACGCCCTGAGCTCCACCGCGCGTAGTCATCCCCCGATAGCAAGCTATCGAAATAATCACAATGCCAAACAAAAAGCCCTTCACAATACCTGTAAAGAAGTCAAAATTATTAATATGCGTGGGAAGCGGATCTAAAAAAGAGCTTGCACTCATGCCATAATAACCTACCGCCATTACAAAGCCTCCAACAATCCCCATGAAGCAGCTGTAGACAGTTAAAAGAGGAAGCATGATCAAGCCGGCAAGAAAACGCGGGGCCACCAGATAACGCAATGGATTCACAGCCATTGCTGTAAGAGCGTCTATCTGCTCTGTAACACGCATCGTACCTAACTCGGCGCACATGGAGGCTCCCACGCGCCCCGTGATCATGAATGCTGTAAGTACAGGACCTAGTTCGACCATCATCGCTTTTGTCACCATCAAACCCGTCGCACTAGTTAATCCATATTCAGATAGTTGAAAAAATGATTGCGCGGCCAACACGATCCCGGTAGAAAGACCTGTGATGGAGACAACAGGAAGCGACTGCACGCCGATATCATAAAATTGATTGCGGATCAATGCCCAAGCCGGAGGGCGATGCAGAATCGCTAGTAAAGTACCAAAAACCAATGTACAGTACTCTCCAAGAGAGGTCAGGGCTTTAGTAAACGGAATAGTCATGCTTATGTGGGTTCTTATTTGTGATCATTCTATTGAAAGCTCTATTTTGTGGGAAGATGCGATAAAACAAATAGGAAGAAAGAGAGGGAGGAGGGAGAGGAAGGGAGGGGGGAGAGTTAACCGCAGAGCCGCAAAGTACGCTGAGGAAACGCAGAGAAGAAGGCGCTTTTTTTACATTTTCTATTAGACCTCTTGCGTAATTACATTCGCTTGCTAAAATTGCCTTTTCTGGCATCTTGATCGTTAAATTTTTCGTCCATATGTTTACATATGAACTCAAAATTTTCCAATAAATCTGCTCAAAAAATATCAATTTTTTCAAACAACGTTAATTACGCAAGAGGTCTATTTAAAAAATCAATTTCCCTTTCTTCTTCTCCGCGTTTCCTCAGCGTACTTTGCGGCTCTGCGGTTAACTCTCCCCCTCCCTTCCTCTCCCTCCACTCTCTCTTTCTTGTATATTTATCAAAGAAATATTAAATTTATGGCTCTATCATGAAGAAGAGCTCAACATGCTGATTACTTTTGCCACTCTCGCTGAAGCAAGAGCTACTCTGCAAGCATGTCATGCAAAACAGATCGGCCCTCACCTCTTTCAAGACGGTAAGCGCTACATTTTAATAACAGGGATGGGCTACTGCCGCACGATGGTACGTTTAGGCGATCTCCCCTTTCGTCCCGAAAGCATCCTCAATTTAGGCGTGGCCGGTGCATTAGACCCCGAATGGAGCTTATACACCTGCCTCTCTATTAGACGCGTAGAGCTTTATGCCCCCAAAGCTAATGATGAAGGGGCTAAAAGAATTCACCAAAATGCCTTTCCTCTTATCACTTTAGATAGCAAAGGTATTGCAGAACTGATTACAACACCTATGCCCATTCATGGTGGTGATCTATATAATAGTGTAAATGGATCAAAAAAACTTGTGGATATGGAAGGGTATGGCATTGCTTTTACGGCACAGGAATGGGGTATTCCTTGTACAATCATTAAAATTGTTTCTGATTTTGGAAAAGAAAACGCTAGCGCAGAGATTCAAAAAAATTTAGAAATTTGTTCTAAAAAACTTTCTGAAGAGTTGTTAACAACTCAATAGCTTTTAACGCTTTTTCGGATAAAGCATATGTTTCCTCAGTCACATATAAAGCGATGTGTTTTTGCACCACCTCAACAGACAAATCCTGACTATATTTTAAAATATAAGGAAGAATTTCTTGAGGATGCTCATGCGCATACGTCAATGATCTTCTTAAAATAGCACTTACCTGCGCGGCTTGATTTAAATTGCGTTTTATAAAAATACCCCCCAAGGGAATAGGCAAATTATAGAGTTCTTCCCACTGTGCACCTAAATCTGCAAGCAAGTTCAACCCCTTATCTTGATAGGTAAATCTTGTTTCGTGAATCAAAAGACCAGCATCCACACTTCCCTGTAAAATTAATTTTTCCACTTCATGGTAAGCGCAAAAAACTTTATGGGTAAGGCTTGGATAAAGACGCTGTAAAAGCAGATGCGCTGTGGTCATCACTCCTGGAATTGCTATGCGCATTTCTTTTTCAATTTTAGAGATATTTCCAACTAAAAGAGGACCGCATTTATTACCCACAGCGGCCCCTACGGGTAATAATTCATATTCGTGCTGAATATAGGGAAGCAGGGCAATAGATCCCTTAGAAATGGGAAAGTGACCTTTAAGCAGTAATTGATTGAGCGCTTCAATGTCTAAATAATGAGGCTCAATAGAGAGCGCCTCTATTTTAGAATGCACTAGGGCATAAAAAAGATAGGTATCATTCGGGCAAGGAGAAAAAGCAACTCTCATTTAAAACCTCTATACGCTCTGTACAAGACAATTTTTTTGATGCTCAAAATGTGCAGGGCAACGCCCTGAAATATAAAAGCCTAGGGCATCGCCCTAGGTGGGTTATGTAGATATTTTCAGGCTGAAGGCCTGAGTTATAATAAATATTAGACGTCTCTTTTTACTATAACTCAGGCCTTCAGCCTGTGATG
>CALBHK010000445.1 GCA_937894565.1 uncultured Chlamydiae bacterium | reverse complement strand
GCTTAAGTGGCTGCAAGATCAATTTAATGTTCATCTTTTAAGAGAAGGGGGCGCTCTTGCCGGTTATTATAAAGGGGTGATGTCGAAGGAGAATCAAGTGCTATCGAATGAACGGATTAAGGTGATAGAAGAAGAAAGGAATCCTAATGTTTTGGTTTTTGAAGACGAAGATAAATAGAGGTAAGTATGAGCGGGCTTAAATTATTGAAAAGCATAGAAAAAGCATTGACAGAGAACCATTATGACTGCGCAATACACGAAGCAAGTGATGAGTTGCCTTTTGAGGCGCTGGTTGTGCTTTTGGGTGTCGATCGATTGGGAAGAGAGCTGTCTGCCCAAATCAGCGTTTGGGAGCAGCAGAGTGCAGAGGGACTTAACGCTCCAAAGGAAGACGATAGCATCTATCACTTAAAAATTTTTCTACCACTCGGTGTGGAGATAAAAGAGGGGAGTTATAACGATTTAACCAGTATTTTATGCTTCGTTAATAACAATCTGGAGATAGGATCTTTTGGTTTGAATGAATTTGAATCCTCTCTCTATTTCAAATACACTTTAATGTGCAGGCAAGATCAAATAGATTCTCAACTCATCATAGGTATTTTAGGAATGATCCTTTTTTACATAGACACTCAGTTTCCCTCCATTGCGGCTATTGGAGAGGGTAAAGAGAGTTATCTCTCTTTCTTAAAAAGGTTATCTGATTTATGGAAGGAAGTAGAGCAAAAATGATAGACCCTCAAGATGATACTTTAGCTTTTACTTCTGCCGTTGAACTGCAGAAGTTGGTTGTGTCCGGCAAAGTAGATGTTTCGGAACTTTTGGATTATTTTTTTCAGAGGATTAAGGCAACGGATGGTAAGTATAGCAGCTTTCTTCACCTCAACACAGAAGGGGTTGAGGGGTATGTAGAATCTTTAAAAAAAAATGGAGATATTCATATACATCCTTTGATGGGGGTGCCGCTTGTCATTCCAGATTCTCTTCATCTTAAAGAAACACCCATGACTTATGGTTCAAAATTATTAGAAAACCATATTTCAAAAGAGGATTCTGCGGAAGTAGCTAACCTTAAAGAGGCTGGCGCTTTTGTTTTAGGTAAAACAAATATTTCAGAATTCAGTATTGCTTATGAAACGCGCAATGAATTAATCCCCCCTACCAGAAATCCGCTCAATCTAAAATTTTCTCCTGGTGGGCCAGCTGGTGGCAGCGGGGCAGCTGTTGCTGCGGGACTTGCTCCCTGTGCCTTAGCAAGTGATATTACAGGGGGGCTACGTTTAACAGCTAGTTTTTGTGGACTGATTGGATTAATGCCCACAAGGGGGGCAATCCCCATTAAATATAAACATTTTTTAACTTATTCAGACCAAATGCTGTTTCGTAAGGGGATTATTGCCAGATGTGTGGAAGATATTGCTTTGCTATTTGATTTTTTGATGATCCACCAGGTGCGTGATAAAGTATCCTCTTGTGTGCTGAATAATAAAACGATGTTGGAGGCGATCAAGCCTCAAGAAAGAGGCATGCGTATTGCCATGAGTGAGGATTTGGGCTATGTTTGTGTAGATCCTCAGGTGCGCAAAGTGCTGCGTGAGGTAAGAAAAAAATTAGAATCCATGGGCCATTGTGTAGAAGAAATTCAAACGCATATTAATCCAGATTGTGATCAACATATGCGACATATGCTAGCAGCTGACAGGGCTAATGTGATTTTAAGGCTTTTACGAGAGGTGGGAAAAACACCCGATAGGTTAGGTTCTTATGCAAGAAGTGCCCTGGAAGAGGGGGATGCAGTCACTGGTATTCAGTATTCTATGGGAACAGTGGCAATAGAGTGGATGAAAAAACGTATGGGAGAGATCTTGATTCATTATGATATGTTGCTAGTCCCAACAGCCCCAATTGGTCCTTATCCGATTGCAAATATTCATAAAGCTGAAATTGGGATAACAGGAGAGCAGGTGAATCAAAGCTCTCTATTAACAGCTCCCTTTAATATGTCCGGAAATCCTGTCATCACACTGCCGGGAGGGCTTTCACGTGAAGGGTTGCCTATTGGGTTTCAATTAGTGGGAAGACTGTTCGAGGAGTCTAGATTGCTCAATATCGCTAAAGCCTATACACAAACAAATTGAAGAATTGGTATGTGCCCGTGCTTAGCTTAACGCACATGGGCAAGAGCACGCAAAATGTCATCAACTTAAGAACAGGGCAACGCCCTGAAATATAAAAGCCTAGT
>CALBHK010000444.1 GCA_937894565.1 uncultured Chlamydiae bacterium | reverse complement strand
TGCCCTAGGCTTTTATATTTCAGGGCGTTGCCCTGTACGCTTAAAGATTGTCCTGTACAGAGGGCGTACTTAGAATTTCTCTCCGCGTTTCCTCAGCGTACTTTGCGGCTCTGCGGTTAGATTTTCTCCTTCCTCCCCCTTCCTCCCCCTTTCTCTCTCTTTCTCTTATCTGTAATGATCGGCGATAAAGGCGCTAAAGAGCTTCATAATCCTCGGGTCCACAGCCAAAGGATCATAAACATGCGCTTCCCAAATATCTTGCGTGCCCACACTTAGATCTCTGCTAAAAATGGCAATTGTGTAGTTCTCCTGATCTGGTTCGACAAGGCTCACTCCTGTTCCTGTTGCATCCACATAGGCAAATGCAATAACCTCTTCTTCCTCATTCATCAACTGAAATCTTATCAACTCCTCTTTTGTCTTCTCTCCCTCAAAAGATCCAATTTTTTTCCCTTCCTCATCATAAATATCCATTTGGGCCGCCCAATTAAAAAAAGCTCCTAAACAAAAAAATCGTGAAAAAGCATACCCCCTATACTTCCCTTCCGGATTATATAAATAATATCCCGCACGAAAACCAAAAGAGGCCTTCTTTATCTCTCCAAAGGTATACCAATCTGATTCCATTTCAAAATCAATAGAAAAAAAATGAGAGTCTACCCTTACCCTATAAAAGTAAGGCTCTAAACACTCATGTTCCTCTGCTATCGCTAAAGAGCAAAAACAGATAAAAAATAAAAAACAGAGACTTCTTGCGTATTTATGTTTCATTCAGTAACCGCCCTTCCTGCCAAATAACCAGTTGTCCAGGCCGCTTGAAAATTAAATCCACCTGTGACGCCGTCTATATCTAAAATTTCGCCTCCAAAATACAATCCGGAAGTAAGCTTGCTTTCCATTGTTTTAAAGTTAATTTCGGATAAATGCACTCCCCCGCATGTGACAAATTCTTGCTTATACGTAGTCTTACCCTCTATTTGGTAGGTATCTTCTTTAATTTTTTTAATTAATTCATCCAATTTCCCTTTAGAAAGATGTCCCCAGCGCGTTTCATCCGCAATTTCACATAAATTAACAAAAGCTTTCCAAAGCTGTTTAGGTAATAGAGAGTGAGGTTCATTGGCTACAAATTTTGCCGGATGCATTTCCTTGCTTCTCATCATCTCTTTTTTTAAAGCTTCCTCAGAAAGCTCCGGTAACCAGTCGATAACACAAGGTGTAGAGTAGCCGCACGCATGGAGTTCTCTGGCTGCATAAGCGGATAATTTAAGAACCGCCGGACCACTAAATCCCCAGTGAGTGATAAGAAGGGGGCCTTTTTGTTCAAATTGCAACACCCTCACTAAAGCTGATTCTACTGAAATCCCTGCTAAAGCTAATAGAGAAGAGGAAGGAATATTAAAGGTGAAAAGAGAGGGAAGAGGTTCTACTATCGTGTGTCCTAATTTTTTAGCAAGTTCATAACCAGCTAAACTACTTCCGGTGGCCAACATGACATTTTCAGCCTTTATTTTTTCTCCGCTTTTAAGCTCGATTGTAAAAATTTCTGTTTTCTCTATACTCACTACATT
>CALBHK010000443.1 GCA_937894565.1 uncultured Chlamydiae bacterium | reverse complement strand
ATTGCCTTTACCTTTTACTCCAGTCCCCATTTCTCTTCAGACGTTTTTTATGTTGTGGATAGGTGCTACAATGGGAGCTAAAAAGGGCGCTGCTGCTGTCTGCCTTTATATTCTAGAAGCAACAGCTGGTTTGCCGTTTTTCCTGGGAGGCGGCTCCGGTGTCACGTATTTAATGGGCCCGACTTTTGGTTATATTATTGGCTTTGTAGTGCAAGCTTTCATTGCAGGCCTTTATGTAGATTATGTTAAAAAATTTTCTTATGCCGGATGCTTTGCAGCATTGAGTTTGAGTTCGATTGTGCAGCTTTTAATGGGCGCGGCATGGCTTGGATTTTTTGTGGGCTTTGATCACGCCTTTGCAAAAGGGGTTTTGCCTTTTATGGGTGTAGCTTTGTTAAAAATCACGATGGTGGTTCCTCTGATTGCTGTAAGTAGACGTTATTTTCGTTCATGAAAAATAATATTTTTTTAGAAACAGCTCTGGAAACAGCTTTGGAGGCAGCACAGATTGCCGGAAAAGTGCTTCTTTCCTATTGGGGAAAAATTTCGAGCTGTGAATCTAAGTCTCATGCGGGAGATTTGGTTACTAATGCAGACCGCGAAGCAGAAATAGCGATTAAATCCTATCTATTGGAAAAATTCCCTTCCCATTCTTTTCTGGGAGAAGAGGGGGGTGCGCAGGGAAATAATGAGAGCTTTACCTGGATTGTGGATCCCTTAGATGGCACAACAAATTACACGCATCAATACCCAATGGTCTCTGTCTCTATTGGTCTTGTAAATAAGAAGGGCCCTTTGGTGGGTGTTGTCTTTAATCCCATTATGCAGGAGTGCTTTTGGGCATCGATTGGAAACGGTGCTTATTTAAATGGAAAGCCCATTCATGTAAGCAAAGTGTCTCGTCTTGAAGAATCGCTGCTCGCGACCGGTTTTGCCTATGATCGCACGCAGACACCAGATAACAATTATAAAGAATTTTGTCATATGACCTCTCTTTCACAAGGGGTAAGAAGAGGGGGCTCTGCAGCCTTAGATCTCTCTTATGTGGCGGCTGGACGCTTGGATGGATTTTGGGAAAGAGGGTTGAAGCCGTGGGACATGGCAGCCGGGTGGATGCTAGTTTTGGAGGCGGGGGGAAGGGTGAGCGGTTATGATGGAGGAGAATTTGATATTTCTACAGGTAGAATTTTAGCGACGAATGGTTTGGTCTATGAGCGGATGATCGATGAGTTAAAAATGTAAAGATGGATGTCTAACGCTTTTGTTTACATCCTTTTTTTATTTTTAGCTTGAAAAGCTTTGAATGATGCGCTATGATGAGCGCTGTACTCTAATGTTTTTTGTGAAGGGTGATGTTTCGGGGATTAACAGATCAATTACAAACAGCTTTCGCAAGGCTGCGTGGGAAAGATAAACTCTCAGAAGAGAATATTTCCGAAGCGGTACGCGAAGTGAGATTGGCTCTATTAGAGGCCGATGTGAGCTACAGCGTCGCAAAAACGCTGATTGCGCGTATTAAAGAAAAGGCCCTGGGTAAAGAGTTATTGAAGTACAAAGATGGGGGAAGAGAGATCTCTCCCAGAGAGCAATTTATTAAAATTGTGCATGACGAGCTTGTGGGTTTGATGGGTGCTCAGGAGCATCATTTTAAACTACAAGGAAAGCCGGCTGTCATTATGCTGTGCGGCTTGCAAGGATCTGGTAAAACAACGCATTGTGTGAAGCTGGCTAAATATTTAGTGAAGCAAAAAAAAGCCGTACGTCCATTAATTGCAGCTTGCGATTTACAACGTCCCGCAGCAGTGGAACAGCTTCAGGCATTAGGAGCTACAGCTCAAGTGTCTGTATTTGCCCGCCATGACACTAAAGATCCTCTGTTGGTTGCTAAAGAGGCGCTCGCTTATGCCCGGTCCGTCGGTCATGATCTGCTGATTATTGATACAGCAGGAAGGTTGCATATTGATCAGCCTTTGATGGAGCAGCTAGAAGCGATTAAACGCCTTGTTGAACCACAAGAGATTATTTTTGTGGCCAATGCGACAACGGGTCAGGACGCCGTGAATGTGGCAAAAGAATTTAATGAGAGGATGGCCATCACCGGCACTATTCTCACCATGTTGGATGGAAATGCACGTGCAGGAGCAGCGATTTCTATTCAAGAGGTGACTGGTAAGCCTCTTCTTTTTGAGGGAGTGGGAGAGAAAGTTGAAGATATACAACTTTTTAACCCCTCTTCTATGGCAGATCGTATTTTGGGAATGGGAGATACCATTAACTTAGTGCGTAAGGTAGAAGAGCACCTCGATGAGAAGCAGGCAAAAGATTTAGAGGAAAAGCTGCGTAAAGCAAGTTTTACCTACATGGACTATTTGAAACAGATTCAGATGGTTCGAAAAATGGGGTCGATGAAGGGATTGCTCTCCATGCTTCCCGGAATGTCCAGTCTGCCTCAAGCTGATTTTGATGAGAGCCAGATGTTTCGAGTAGAAGCGATGATTCTCTCAATGACTGTAAACGAGAGATTGGGATTGGATGAACTTTCGCATGGTCGTAAGAGACGTATTGCAGATGGAAGTGGAGTCGTGATAGATGAAGTGAATCGCTTGATTAAATCATTTAAGCAAGCAAAACAATTTTTTAAAAATATGCCTAACATGAAGATGTTGGAGAAAATGTTTGGAGGAGCCTGATGGCACTAAAATTACGTTTAAGACGTCAAGGGCGTCGTAATGCAGAATGTTACCGCATTGTTGTGACAGATGTGCGCAATAAGAGAGATGGAAAATATGTAGAAGCAGTGGGTGGTTACAATCCTTTAGATAAAGATGAAGAGCGCACTCTGTTTCTTGATCATGAAAGATTAAGACACTGGCTTTCTTTAGGTGTGCAGCCTACAGATAAAGTATTGGCTTTGATTGCACGTGCCGCACCTGATATTTATCGTGCACGTCAAGATCAGATCTTAGAGCACAAAAAGAAAGCTGCTGTGAAGCGTAAAGCTAAATAGTGAATTAAACACCTATGCGAGTGGATCTTTTAACTCTTTTTCCCGGGATGTTTGCAGGACCTTTTGATGAGAGCATGATAAAAAGGGCAAAAGAGAAGGGGATTCTGGATATTCGAATCATCGATATTCGAGATTTTTCTAAAGATAAACACCGCCGTGTGGATGATCGTCCTTATGGGGGCGGACCTGGAATGGTCATGATGGCGCAGCCTATTATAGATGCCATTAGAAGTGTTCGAGAGGAAGCTTCTATAGTGATCTATATGAGCCCGCAAGGAAAACAATTAACTGCGTCTTTAGCTAAGGAGCTAGCGCAGATCAAACACCTGATTGTTCTATGTGGACATTATGAGGGGATTGATCAGCGTGTAATTGATTTAGAAGTAGACCAAGAAGTCTCGATCGGTGATTATGTACTCACCAATGGGGCATTGCCTGCGATGGTCATGCTAGAAGCTGTGTTTCGTTTTGTTCCACAGGTACTAGGCCATGAAGAGGCGGCCCAAAGAGATTCTTTTGAAGGGGAGGGGTTATTTGATCATCCCCACTATACGATGCCTGTAGAGTTTGAAGGAATTAAAGTTCCTCAAGTGCTCTTAGGGGGGCATCATGCTAAAATTGAAGCGTGGCGCAAAGAGAAAGCTGAAGAAAAAACAAAAAAAGTGCGGCCCGACTTATGGGAAAAATTTAAAAAAGAGTTTTGTTAGGAGTAAGAAATGAGAGATGCAATAATTGCTAAACTAGAGCAACAACAGTTAAAAAGTGAGATCGTTCACTTTAGTATTGGGGATACAGTCAGTGTTCACATCAATATTGTAGAAGGTAATAAAGAGCGTGTACAGATCTTTACAGGTACCATCATTGGCAGAGCAGGTAAAGGTCTTTCAGAGACAATTACAGTGCACCGTGTGGCTTATGGTGAGGGTATGGAACGTGTGATCCCTATTCATAGTCCTCGTATTGTTAATATTGAAGTCAAAAAACATGGACGTGTGCGCCGTGCTAAACTGAATTACATCCGTGGTAAAACTGGTAAAAAAGCAAAAGTACGTGCTTATATTGGTCCTAAAAAAAGCCGTGAGAAAGTTCAATGTGAAGCAGTTCAGGTGACGAAAGAGGCATCTATAGAGAGCGTGTCTAACGAGTCATAACAATGGGCTTCCCTCATACAGATTCAGTTGAACTTGATCGTGTTGAACGTGATCGTTATGAACTAGATCGTCATGAACTAGATCGTCATGAACTAGATCCTAGGGCGTGTTTTTTTTATGAAAGAAAGGCGCGCTCTCAAGGTTACTTTCACATTGCCGGTGTAGATGAGGCGGGAAGGGGACCGTTAGCAGGACCAGTGGTCGCTGCTGCTGTTATTCTGCCTCATGATCTCTATGTTCCAGGTGTGGATGATAGTAAAAAGCTCACAGAAGCGCGTAGGGATTCTCTCTATCATATTCTGACCACAAACCCCTCTGTTCAATGGGCAATTGGCATTGTCGATGTCCAGACTATTGATTCCATCAACATTTTAGAAGCAACAAAATTGGCCATGCAGCAAGCTGTGGAAGGGCTTCCCAGCTGGCCAGATTATCTGATCATTGATGGAGTAGAGCTAAAAGGCTATGCTGTGCCTAATGAAAAAATCATTAAAGGGGATCAGCTCTCTCACACCATTGCTGCAGCCTCTATTTTAGCTAAAGTAACGAGGGATCGTATCATGATGGAATATTCAAAAGATTACCCTCAGTACGGATTTGATAAGCATAAAGGTTATGGTACTGAATTGCATATGGAAACAATTCATCGTTTTGGTCCTTCCCCAATACATCGCATGACATTCAGCCCGATTTCCAAGGTTAAGAAAAATGACGCTTTATAGCATGACGGGTTATGCCAAAGTCGCTAAAGAGGGCTTTGCGATCGAAGTGCGCTCTTATAATCGTAAGCACTTGGATCTTGAGCTCTGCTTGCCCTCTTTTTTACAGCCGTTCTATTCGCAATTTCAAAGAATTATAGAAGAGTTTTCCCATCGTGGAAAAATTATTTTAACAATCTCCCCTCAAGCCAACGCCTCTAAGCCGATGGAGCTTGCTCCAAATCTTGAAGCGGCGCATCAAATCGTGACAGCGTGGAGGGAAGTGGGAAGACACTTAAACTTGAATGTAGAATCACATTTGCCCTATCTTTTAGGAAAGAGTGCCGAGTTGATTGTCACACAAAGTCAAGTGGAACCAGCAGATGAAGTTTTACAAACTTTACTTTTTTCTTTGCTTAAGAAAGTTTTACTTTCTCACCAAAATATGCGCAGGGAAGAGGGAAGTGCTCTTGAAAAAGATTTTATCTTTCGTCTGGATTTGGCAGCTAAGATTGTAGAGGATATCAAAAAAAGAGAACCTTTTCAGAAAGAGACTATCGAGAATAGAATTAACGAAAAATTCTCTCATTTGAATTGTATAGAAGAGGCTTTGAAGAAAGAGTTGGCCTCTTTAATAGATAAAAGCGATATCCAGGAAGAGGTGATCCGTTTTTCTTCCCATCTTGCTCAAATGCATGCTGTTATTCGTGGTGAAAGCGAAGGAAAGGGAAAGAAGTTGGAATTTATCCTTCAAGAGATGCTCAGAGAAGCGAATACCATAGGATCTAAAGCATGTGATATAGAGATGACGTATAGAGTGATTGAATTAAAAACAGAGATTGAAAGAATGAGAGAGCAGGTGCTTAATGTCGAATAGGGGCATCGTATTTGTGGTGAGCGCTCCTGCAGGTACAGGTAAGACCACTTTGGTGGAGAGATTGAAATCGGAATTTCCACAAGTGGTTCAAAGCATTGCCTATACTTCACGCTCACCAAGAGAACATGAAGTGAATGGTGTGCATTATCATTTTGTTACAAAAGAAGAATTTAAAGAGCGTCTTAAAACGGGTGATTTTTTAGAGCATGTAGAGCTTTACGGTACTTATTATGGAACTTCTCGTTTATGGGTAGAGGCGCGTTTAAAAGAAAATAAAATGGTTTTTTTGGTGATTGATACGCAAGGCGCGCTCATTCTGCAACAACATAGCTTAAAATTTCCTATTGTCTATATTTTTATTAAACCCCCATCAATAGATGCTTTACAGGCTCGTCTGCTTAAACGTGCCACAGAGACAGAAGAGTCGATGCGCATTCGTCTTGCGCAGGCTGAGCAGGAGCTGTCCAGAGAATCCTATTATGATTATTCAATTGTAAATGATCAATTCGAAGAAGCTTATCAAGCGCTAAAAGCGATTTTTATAGCCGAGCAGCATAGGATTAGATGATGCAAAGCCAACGATGTCAAAAACCGATTTTTCAATCATATTCGGTATAATTCGGTACATACTCAGTCCAGTTGAAAGCTGGACTGGGTATAGAACTTGCTAAAAAAACAAAAACACTCTATGACTTTTTAAAAAAGGCATTTGTGAATTACTTATTAAATAAGTCAGAATGGGAACGTTTTGTTATAATAAGTCATGATTGCAATGTCTATACGTTGAGAAACTCTAATAAATCCATCGATTTAGATCTGACCGTTTATGATAATAAAATTGGAGCTATTAGTTTCGAGTGTAAAAAGGATCACGTTGAGGTGATTGGTCAGAGCTTTTCACTGGATAGATTAAAGTTTATAGAAATACATCCACAAGAGTGTCATGGCTTAAAGATAAAAAAGTTCTGGCAAAATAAGTATGACAACTTATTGCATAAGGATTGGAAACAACGCTTTGCAAAATTTTTTAGAATCTGTGATAACATAGCACCTATTCCTTCGCGCATTAAAGAGCTTACAGCAATCGATTTGAATCTTAAAGAGTATGAGCTGGATGGTTCCTTGTTGAAATATGAGAAACACAGCTCTTCACAACATTCTTTGGAAATATTCTACTTGCTTAAAACTCGCTTTTATTCGATTTTTGTTTTTAAGTTGATTATGTGCCTCTATAAGGCGTTTAAATTAAATCGATTGGTTGTCCCAAAATTTGTGCAGCAGAAAATTTTTTCTTAT
>CALBHK010000442.1 GCA_937894565.1 uncultured Chlamydiae bacterium | reverse complement strand
CGTTCTGATGTTTTTAAATCCGGCAGCTTTTAGTATTTCCATCAGCTGATCCGGCTCATAAATCTTCACTCTCAGCTCTTCAATTTCTGTATGTATAATCTTTCCTGTCTCCATCAGTTCATATTTGCAAAGGCTGGTACAGATATCATCTTGGAGTGTGGCAAGGCCACTTAAGATGATTTTTTGGCCATTTGGTTTGGGCCATATGGAGCCACGCCATACACCTTGTTCAGGAACAGCTTGCAGAGTTTCTGCTTCAAACAAGAAAATACCACCGTCAGCTAAGTGGTTATAAATGGCTTTAAGTGATTTCTCTACCTGCACAGGGTCGATGATTAAACAGAAAGACCCACTAGGAATAAAAATCAAATTGTATTCTTCTGGACGTTTTAAATCTTCAACAAAACCTTTCCAAACTGTAGGTTTTAGATTTTTAGGCTTTGCTTTAGCATACAAGACTGCGAGCATATGATCACTTGCGTCAAAGCCATGAACATTGAAGCCTTCTTCAAGTAATGGTAGTAAAAATCGGCCTGTGCCGCACATCGGCTCTAAAATAGGACCATTTGCTTTCATGGCATAATCACGATAAAAAGCATATGCATCTTCCGGTGGGTTTGGCTTGCTTAATTCGTAAACCTCTGTACAAAGGCTGAGATAGGTGTCTAAAGCTTTATCCATTCATCACCTCATTAATAATTCGTTTTTGGAACAAAGCATCGGGGCTGCGTTTATCTGTTATCTGACAGAGCTCAAATGTTGCTTTCCAAAGTGCCCAGGCTCTGCTACGTAGCCATGTATCAGCATCCATATCCATTTCAGAAATAAAAATCTCACGATCTTTGCCGAATAAATAGGTCCATGCAATTACAAGATCGCAGGCAGGATCGCCAACGGCAGCGCCGCCAAAGTCAATGACTGCTGATAGTTTTTCACCATCCATCAGTATATTGCCAATCGCAAAATCGCCATGAATCCATACAGGCTGTTTATTCCATCTCGTCGCACAAGCCTTATCCCATAAAGCTAATGCTTTGCTTGCATCTATGATTTCAGCTAGCTCTGCAATTTGTTCTCGCGCTCCTTTATCGTAAACGCTGACATGATCACCTCGCCACCAGTTGTGCTGACCAGGTTCCGGGCCTTCAACATCTGTAATTGCTTGCAGTTTTTTTAAAAATTTTGCGAGATCAAAAGCAAGTTGCTCTTTGTCTTGAGCTGTTAACGTCAGCAAATTGATACTTTTTCCAGGCAACCATTTGTATATAGAAAATGGATAAGGATAATCTGTCGATGGCTTTCCCATTTTAATCGGAGCCGGAATGCTAGCGCTTAAACGTTTTGCTAATTGCGGCAGCAGCTCTTGCTCTTTTGGAACTTTCAAAGCGTAATCTACAGCTGTTGGCATACGAATGAGCATGTGCTCACCAAGCCTATAGGTGCGGTTATCATGCCCTTGTTTCTCAACATCAACGATAGTGAAGCTAGCGTATTCGGGAAATTGCTCCGCCACGAGTTTGCGCGCAAGCTCAATTGTGATTATCATCTAACGCCTCTTTTATGATTGAAAATGCAGGATATGTGGATTTGCGATTTAATTCAGGGTTTTCACCACGCTCTACAGCTTGCCAATAACTCCATGGTAACTTCTTATTTCCAAGCTCGTAATCCATCCCGTCCCAAGTATCTTCTCTGAAAGCATAAAAGGCAAAGTGCCAACCTTCTTTATTAAAAATCGCAATGAGATCTTCAAAATATTTTTCTAATCCGGCTGACATACGGTGCCCACCAAATTCCCCGACTAATATTTTATTGCTTGCTATGTTGTGAGTTTTTTGAAATTGAATAACAGCTGAAATGTATTCTCTGAGGTCTTTTTGGTTCCATTGCTTTCCATTGATAATACCAGGATATTGATATTTACCTTTGAGATCGGAAGAG
>CALBHK010000441.1 GCA_937894565.1 uncultured Chlamydiae bacterium | reverse complement strand
ATTCTGTCCCAGCTTGAAAAAACACTTCTCCTATACTCATAGGAGCCATTACCCCTGCGGCTCCCGTTGCTCCTGTTGCTCCCGTTCCACCTAGGCCTACAGGACCTGTGACTCCTATTGAACCGGTAGTTCCAGCTACACCCATTGGACCGGTTGGGCCTATAGGACCCTGTCTAGGCTCATGACAATAGTCTGGATTTAATCCAGAAACAATACTCGAAGACGACAAAGAGGCGTTATGAAGAAAAAAAACAAAAAAATTGCAACAAAAAATTTCACCATACAAAACTAAGCTGCTTTTTGTAATTACGTAAAAGGTCTAATCTCATTTTGAACCACAATTGCTAGGATTGTCCTTTACACAGCGAAAACCGGTAGAATTATTCCTATCCTCTTCAAACATCGGTGCTTTATGCACAACAGGCACCTTATCGCAGCACTCTTTAGGGACATACCCTCTTCGAATGGTACGAAAATGGCGGTCTTTATACAAAAAGGGAGTTGATGTCCACTCTGCCACATTGTCGTTGCACTCATCATCGCAAAAATTATGAATTTTAAGTTTTTCCGCTTCGCGCGAGGCAATCAGCCATTCTTTATCTGAAGGCAGACGTTTACCTGCCCAACGAGCGTAACTTTCGGCATCTTTATAAGAAACATTCACAACGGGACGCTCTGTTCGCTCTTGCGGAATCTTTCCTTCTACCCAATCATGAGGACACTTATAGCCTGTAGCAGTAATAAATTGTGAATACTCCTTACAGGAGACCTCTTTACTATCTATAAAAAAATCTTCTTCTTCAATATAGAGCATCTCTGCTGCAGACAAAGAGCTCCCTACGAGAACTAAAGATAACCATTTTTTCATGTGGAACCTGTTTGCTTATTTGACCGTTCTCTGTTAAGATCGATCTTTCTTTATTAATGTCAATATAAGCAAGCCATGTCTAAACGACAAGAAATCTCTTTAAAAAAAGTGCGCGTCCACAATTTAAAGTCTGTTGATCTCACCCTACCTAAGGGGGAGCTCATCGTTTTTTCCGGAGTTTCCGGCTCTGGTAAATCTTCCCTTGCCTTCGATACTCTCTATGTGGAAGGGCAAAGACGTTACGTAGAATCTCTCTCTACTTATCAACGCAAACAGATGGGAGATTTTTCCAAACCCGATATGGAACATGCTGAAGGGATTACCCCCACTATTTCCATCGAACAAAAAACAACGGGTGGCTCTCCCAGATCAACAGTTGGCACCATTACCGAAATTTACGATTACTTGCGCGTGCTTTTTGCTAGAGTCGGCACTGCACATTGCCCCATTAGCGGCGAAGTGGTAATGCCTCAAAGCCGCGAACGCATCATCCAATCTGTGCAATCCTATCCCATTCATACCAAGCTCATTTTACTAGCTCCTTATGCTCAAAACAAAAAAGGAGAGTTTCAGGAAGATTTTTTAACTCTCTTACGCAAGGGCTATACACGCTTACGCGTGGATGGAAAAATAGAAGAAATTGAAAATATTCCCGCAATGGATGGCACTTTAGCTCATACTATCGATATTGTGATCGATCGCCTTGTTGTCAAAACAGAAAATTTCACTCGTATTGCTGAATCAGTGATACAGGCTTTAGAAAATGGCAAGGGCATATGCAGTGTGATAGATGCCGATACGGGACACGAAACGCTCTTTTCCATGCACGCCTATGCTGAAGCGTCGGGCATTTCCTATCCTGCCCTAGAGCCTCATGATTTTTCTTTCAACAGTCCTTTAGGCATGTGCACAGGCTGTCAGGGGTTAGGATTAAAAAGAGATTTTGATCTAAATAAGATCATTGATCCGGAAAAATCTATTCAAGAAGATTGCTGCCTCATTGCAAGTCCCTATGCAACGGTAAGATATGGCAATATCTATCGCAATTTAGCTAAAATTTATAAATTTGATATTGCAACACCCTGGAAAGATCTTTCTAAAAAGGCCCAAAATGTCTTTTTGCATGGATGTGGCGATAAGTGGACTGAAATGCACTTCATCCATCCCACAGAGGGAAATCAGTGGATAGAACGCATTCTTTGGAAAGGAGTTTTACAAGAAGCTCATAAGAAAATTTCTGAAGCCAAAAGCATTTCCTATCAAAAAAAAATGCAAGCGCTGTTAACAGAAGGAATCTGTCCAGATTGCGAGGGAGAGCGATTAAAACCCTACCCAAGAGTTGCCACTCTTGGAGGAAAACGCATATCACAGTTATGCAATGTGCAAATCGATCAGCTTCTTTATTTTATGGACCATTTACTATTGGATTCATTGGAAGCTCATATTGCCAAAGATTTATTACGAGAGATGCGATTAAGGTTAAGTTTTTTAATCGATGTGGGCCTAAATTATCTATCTCTTAACCGCACAGCTCCCACTCTTTCCGGAGGAGAAGCTCAACGCGTGCGCCTCTCTTCACAAATTGGCGCCGGCCTTATTGGAATCACCTATATTTTAGATGAACCATCTATTGGCCTACACCCCCGAGATAACAAAAAACTCATCGCCACTCTTAAACACCTTAGAGACCGCGGTAATACAGTCATTGTTGTCGAACATGATGAAGAGACCATTCGCAGCGCAGACCGCGTAGTGGATTTTGGCCCAGGTCCCGGTCTTAAAGGGGGTTCTATTGTTTATAATGGGTCTCTCGAAGGTTTAATGAACCATCCTGACTCTCAAACAGGCGCTTATCTTTCTGGCAGGCTCTCGATGACGACACCTAAGAAAAGACGCAAGATCAACAAAAGTGAAGCGATTAAAATCTATGGGGCAGAGCAAAATAATTTAAAAAAGATCGATGTCTCGATTCCCTTGGGGGCTTTCACCTGTATAACAGGCCTTTCAGGATCGGGCAAATCCTCTCTTGTCTCCGATATCCTCTACCCTGCTTTAAGTGTTTTATTAGAACAGAGCGAAATGCCAGTTGGAAAGTATGAGAGAATAACAGGAAGCGAAAAAATTGATAAAGTCATTGCCATCGATCAAAAGCCCATTGGCAGAACACCCAGATCTAACCCTGCTACTTACATTAAACTTTTTGATGAAATTAGAGATCTCTTTACAGAATTGCCACAATCCAAAGCGCGCGGCTATAAAAGCGGGCGTTTTAGTTTTAATGTCACTGAAGGTTCCTGCTCCACATGCGGTGGCATGGGACTCACAAAGATAGATATGGATTTTTTAGAAGATATTTGGGTGGAATGCCCTACTTGCATGGGAAGGCGTTTTGATAATGAAACCCTCTCTATCCTTTATAAAGAAAAAAACATCTATGACATTTTGGAGATGGAGGTTTTTGAAGCTTTCCTCTTTTTTGAAAATATTCCCAAAATTAAGAAAAAACTCCAAACGCTTATCGATGTGGGAATGGAGTATATTAAGCTTGGTCAATCGGCAACTACTCTTTCCGGAGGAGAAGCCCAACGTATAAAACTTGCCAAAGAGCTCTGCCGTCCGACCACAGGACGCACCCTTTATATATTGGATGAGCCCACAACAGGCTTGCATTTTGTAGACATTAACCACTTATTGCAAATTCTTCACCGTCTGGTCGATCAGGGTAACACTGTCGTCATTATTGAACACAATATGGATGTGGTAAAGACAGCCGACTATGTGATCGATTTAGGTCCTGATGGTGGGGATAAAGGTGGTTATATTATAGGAGAAGGAATTCCGGAAAAAATTGCAAAAATGGACACTCCTACAGGGCATGCCCTTAAAGAAGCGATCAAGGGGTATAAAATAGAAGAAATTTCTACCCTAATCCCCTACGACTCTATCGAATCGATTGAAATTAAGGGAGCTGAACAAAATAATCTTAAAAATATCGATGCACATATTCCCAGGGGAAAAATCACCGTCTGCACAGGCCCTTCCGGTTCGGGCAAATCCTCTTTTGCTTTTGAAACCGTTTATGCCGTGGGACAGCGCCGCTATACAGACTCCCTCTCATCGTATGCAAGGCAGTTTGTTCACTTAATGCCTAAACCTCGTGTGGCATCAGTTGAAGGTTTATCTCCGGCCATTGCCATTGAACAAAAGGCCCATGCAGGTAATCCACGCAGTACCATCGGCACCCAAACAGAAATTTACGACTTTTTACGTCTCCTCTATGCCCGTATTGGCATCCCCCACTGCCCACAAACAGGAGAGCGCATCGAAGCGATTAGCAAAGAACATGTAGTAGATAGGCTTCTCTCTTTTGAAAATGGCACCCGTGTCGTCGTTTTGGCGCCCTTAAGCCTTAAACGCGCAGAAGATTTTGTCTCTCTTTTAAATTCTCTCTTACGCCAGGGCTATTTACGTATCCGCTTAAATGGGGAAATTTATGATTTAGAAGAAAATGCATTAGAAACCATTCCCTTTAACCGCAAAAAGAAAAATACCCTCTATCTAGTGATCGACCGTCTTAAAATTGATGCTGACATCCAACACCGCCTTGCGGAAGCTATTGAAAATGCTGCGCGCATAGGCAACCAAAGTTTACTTGTCTTAAAAGAGGAAGAGGAGCTCTTTTTTAATTTAGCCTTTACAGTCCCCTCTACCGGAAGATCTTATCCCCCCATTACTCCCCAATCATTTTCTTTTAATTCTAAAGAGGGCTATTGCCCAGAATGTGAAGGATTGGGCGTATTATGGGGAGCTAATTTAATGGATGATCCCGAATTTAGGGATCTGCAGATGAAAGAGGTCATGCAACGCTTTTGGGAACCGCTTGGAAATAAAGTAGTCGACCTATTTTGGAAATTCATGGCCTCTCACGGTCTACTTAAATCCACCCTTATTTCTTCGCTAACTGATGAACAATACTCCCTTCTTGTGAATGGAAGCCAGGAAAAGCTAATTTACAATGAAAAAACGTCTCTTTACTGGGTAGGACTTAATAAGTTGCTTGCCTGGGCATCCCATTCTTGCAATCGAGAAGTCAAACAAATGATACGCGAAACGCTGCAAGAAATTCCTTGCAGAGCCTGCCAGGGAACGCGTATTCATGCCTTGGCACGCCATGTCACTATCAACGATAAGCCCATCCATGAAATCTGCGCTCTGCCTGTGGACGATCTCTATACTTTTATCGAACAGTTGCAAATTGAAAAAGAGGAAGCCCGTTTACTGGAAGAGGCGTTAATGCAAATTAAAAATCGTTTGCACTTCATGATCGAGGTGGGCTTGGGCTATCTCTCTTTGAATCGCAGCGCCCCGACGTTATCGGGAGGAGAGGCCCAACGCATCCGTTTAGCCAGACAGCTAGGTGGTGGCTTAACGGGCGTTTTATATGTGTTGGACGAACCAACCATCGGATTGCATCCCAAAGACAACTTTAAACTCAACGCCGCTCTTAAAAGGCTTAAAGATCTTGGCAACACCCTGCTTCTTGTGGAACACGATCCTCTTACTATTAAAGAGGCCGATTATCTGCTTGATTTTGGTCCGGGAGCCGGCGCTGCAGGCGGAAAAATTATCGCTCAAGGGACTTTGGAAGAGATTTGCAATAATCCCCATTCTTTAACAGGCGCTTACCTATCTGGCAAAAAAAAGCTCTCTCTTCCTTCCAGAAAAAGATTAGAAAAAAAGAATTTTTTAAAAATCCAAAATGCCTCTTTGCATAATTTAAAGAATATCGATCTCTCCTTCCCTTGCGGCTATCTTTGCTGTTTAACAGGAGTGTCAGGTTCTGGAAAATCGAGCCTGCTTAATGAGATCATCGAACCGGCCGTGCGACTAGGATTGCTTAAATGCGAAAGCATCCATGATATGGGATATGGGATTGTAGGGGGCATTCAATATTTTGATCGTTTAATTGTGGTGGACCAAAATCCGGTAGGACGCACTGTGCGCTCAGATGTTGGCACCTATGTCGATCTTTTGCCTATAATCCGCGACTTTTTTGCCAGACTTCCCGATGCTCGTAAACGAGGTTTACAGCCTGGTAATTTTAGCTATAATACGCGTTATGGGGCTTGTTCGGAATGTTTTGGACTAGGATATAAAAATATCGATCTCCATTTTTTACCCTCCGTTAAAGTTGAATGTCCCAGTTGCCATGGGATGCGCATTAACCCATTAAGCCTAGAAGTGACTTATAAGGAGAAAAATTTTGGAGAGTATTTAAAAACGACTTTAAATGAATTGAGAAAAGTTTTTGACCATGATGCAAAAATCTGCCGCATTTTGGACACCTTAATTGATGTGGGTTTAGGCTATTTGCAGCTAGGGCAAGAGGTGGTCAGTTTATCAGGCGGAGAAGCACAGCGCATTAAACTGAGCAAAGAACTTGCCAAACGCACCAACAACCGCACACTTTATTTATTAGACGAACCTACAACAGGCTTACACTACGATGACATTAACAAACTACTTAAAGTGTTGAATCGACTGGCAGAAGCCGGCAACACTTTAATTGTCATTGAACATAATGAAGAGTTTATTGCCCAAGCTGACTTTGTGGCAGAACTTGGGCCAGAAGCCGGAGCAAAAGGCGGCACATTGATCAGCACCAAATGGCGGGAATAATTTACAAACCTTACGCAAAACAAGGTGAACCCGACATTCCGCTCTTCGCAGGTTGAAAAAACGTAATCTTTTAATACTTAGAAGCATAAAAAATGCTCGGAATATTTATAAATATTCCTGTGCTTTTTTATCTCACTGAGAATCAAAATATTACATTTTTCTAACCAGGGAAGAGCGGAATGTCGGGCTCACGTTTAGGTTTTTTATTTTTCAAGTTTTTCCCATAAATCATCTGTAGGAACGAAATAAAAAGTTTTTCCTTTTTTAACGGATTTAAGCCAGCTTCTTTTTTCGAGTTCTAATAAATCAGCTCTTGCTGTTTGATAGGAGACACTATTGATATTTTGATGCATTTTAATAGTTAGAATATCATGAGGATGAGAGATTATGTGGTGGATAATACGGGTTTGCCTTATGTTTAAATCGGGATGTTCGGCAATTTCGGCAAGAATTTGGTGGTTTTTTTCTCGCTCTACTTGAATGTGTTTTTTAAAATCTTCTACTGCATCCATAATCACTTCAATGTGGAAATGAATAAAATAGGTGAGATCGTTGTCGTCATGTTCGCTGTAAAGATAGGCGTTGGCATATTTTGTGGTTCTTTTTAAAATAGTTTTGGAAATAGAAGTGTATTCAAAAAGCCAATATTCATGTTTAAGCATATACCAATAAAATAGAGTACGAGCCATCCTGCCGTTTCCATCCGTAAACGGGTGAATGTATGCCATCCAAAAATGTAATATAATTGCTTTAACTACAGGATGAATGAATGGCTTGTTGCTGGTATCGTTAGCAAATTGTATCAATGTTTCTAGTCTTTTTTCTATTTCCTCAGCGGATGGAGGAGTAAAAAGCAATTCTCCATAATTTGTAGCCACAGTCACATTGTCTTGAGACACTCTAAATCGTCCTTCCTCTTCTTTCGCATCCAGAGTGTCTTTTGTAATCGAAACATGCAATTTCAATAGCAATTCCACACTTAGTTCTTGTTTGCAAATTTCTTTAATTGATTGCATTGTAATGAAATTATTATAAATCATTTGTTCAGATTTATTTTTAGGTTTCCTTTTTTCAAGGAGCATCTTTTTGGCTTCTTTAATAGTTGCCACAGCTCCTTCGATTTGACTAGAGGTGATAGCTTCTTCCATCAGTGATGAAATCATATATCTTGCTGAAGCTTTTTTTTCATTCCCCGGATCCCAAAGTGCTAGATTGCCTCCGGTATTTTGATCAATTAGATGTAAATTCTTTTGAATATCGTCAGTTAACCAAAATGTAAAAGGTTTATTATTGATATCAAGCAATGCTGTTGGACTGCTGTTCATGTGTCTTCTAAATCTAATAAAGGCCCAAACTTCTTCCTTATCAAATTTTTTTGAAAGGGGTTGGGATCGAATTTTATCCCAATAGTAATATAAACAATCGGTTTTCTCTATAAGCGATTGAATTTCTTCTTCTTGATAGATTTTAAAAATTTTTTTTAGATCTTTGTTAACAATCGTTTGCCAATCAGGTGCTTTTTCAGGAATTTTTACCATTATAGGTGCCTTTTATGAATGAAGATCATTATAAATACGATAGAAAAAAAACATTTTTCTGTCTACTAAAATCTACTAATGAATGACAAATTAGTAGATTTTATGCGTAAATCTACTAATTTGTCATTCATTAGTAGATTTTGACATTTAAATCTTTTGTCCCATAGCTTTTTTTGAATTCAGAGTATGAGCATGGCAGATCGCAAGGGCTAAAGCGTCTGCTGCATCTTCATGCGGAATTTTAGTTAAACCAAGTAAGTGTTTGATCATGGCGCGCACTTGCTCTTTACTTGCTCTTCCATTTCCAACGATCGCTAATTTTGCTTCACTTGGCATGTATTCATAGATATCATGCAGGCCCATGCGTTTGGCAGCGACACAGATCACTCCGCGCGCCATGCCTACCTTTAAGGCGCTTAGAGGATTGTTATGGTTTTTGGGGAAATACTGCAGTTCAATGGATAATACATCTGGCTTTAATCGTTGAATGATCTCTTCGATGCTTTGTTGGATAATAGCAAGGCGGTTCGTTATGCTCTCTTTTGGAGGGGGAAGAATTCTTCCATAATCTAAAGTTTTGTACTTATTGCCTGAAAATAGGATGGCCCCAAATCCAGTGATAATAGTTCCCGGATCTATGCCTAAAATAATGATCTCTTTTTTTTGTTCTGAACTCATTTTTGGGGATTTATTAATGATCGTAGTCGTGGTAATGGCGAGGCATTGAAGGCGGAGAAGGTGGGGAGGATGGAATGTGCTGTGGAGGGGGCGCCACGTGCTGTTTTGATTCTGGCTCTGGTTCTTTAACTCCATTAAGCAGCTGCTTTAATTGCAAATAGAGCTCTTGTGTTTTCTTAAGTTGTTGATTTTCTATTTCTAGTTTTCTTATTTTGTCTTCTAATTCGAAAGCTTTTTGGTGGGCTTTGAGCTTTTCATCTGTTTCCAGGCGCATCGATTCTTTGATCTCTTCCTGACGTTTTTGCCAGCCTTCTAAAA
>CALBHK010000440.1 GCA_937894565.1 uncultured Chlamydiae bacterium | reverse complement strand
GTTCTGTTGGAATAGGGGGGGATAATCCCGTCCGTATTCAATCTATGACCACATCGAATACCCGTGATATAGAGGCCACAATAGAGCAGATCATCCGATTATCCGATGCCGGTTGCGAAATTGTACGTATTACTGTTCAAGGGATGAAGGAGGCGGACGCTTGCGAGGGGATTAAAAATGGGCTCATTCAGCGCGGCTATACCACTCCTCTTGTTGCCGATATCCATTTTTTCCCTCCTGCTGCTCTGCGTGTCATTGATTTTGTTGATAAAGTGCGCGTAAATCCGGGTAACTTTGTAGATAAAAGAGCTTCCTTTAAAACGATTGAATACAGTGACGCAACGTATGCTAAGGAGATAGAAAAAATTGAAGAGAGGTTTGTTCCTCTTGTTGAAAAGTGTAAACAATTGAAGAAGGCGATGCGTATCGGGACCAATCACGGCTCTCTTTCCGATCGGATCATGAATCGCTATGGCGATACTCCAAAAGGAATGGTGGAATCTGCTTTAGAGTTTGCCAGAATCTGCCGCTCTCTTAATTACCATGATTTTGTTTTTTCTATGAAATCGTCTAATCCCCAAGTGATGATCTTAGCTTATCGTCTTTTGGTTGCTGAAATGATAGCTTTGGGATGGAATTACCCATTGCATTTGGGTGTGACGGAAGCAGGAGAAGGGGAAGATGGGCGTATTAAATCTGCCATGGGAATAGGTTCTCTGCTTTTAGATGGCATTGGAGATACCATTCGCGTCTCTTTAACTGAAGATGCTTGGAATGAAATAGACCCTTGTAAACGCTTGGTTGCATTTGCTAAATCCTACGTTGGAAAAGGGGTTAAACCCTTTCAGGAAGAGCATCGCTTAATTGATGCAATTAAACGCCGTTCCGTAATTTTGCCCAAAAATATTGCCCTGCATCGTGATGGAACGGTGATTTTAAGCGCTCATCCCCAAGATATTCAAGCTCCTGATTTTTATACAAAATTAGGATGCAAGATCCAAATGGGACAGCCTAAGTTGCAAATTTCGAGCGCTGATGGGATTGTGATCACCGAAAAATCTGCACAAACAGTTCCCGTTTTAAAAGATTTAAAAAATATTGGAATGGGTGTTTTTTCTACCGGTCTAAATGGGGAAGAGTTGTCCCTGCTTACTTTGAAAGAAGCGCAATCAGCGCTTATCCATCCATCTAATAAAGAGCGGTTTTCTATTTCTCCCTCTCACAAAGCTCCTATGGGGTTGATGATCCAAGATGAAGCTATAGAAGAGTGGGAAATGATAGAAAAAATTAAACCCACGGTTATTTTCCTATCCCCCTCCAGTAACAGGTTGCATTACGCACGTCAATTTTTTGACCATCTTCAAAATAGAAAGATTCAAATCCCAGTTATTCTTAGCTTCCAATACACCTGTTCAAAAGAAGATCTTATTATTCAAGCGTCTGCTGAGTGTGGGGCTCTTTTTTGTGATGGCCTTGGGGATGGGATCTGGATCCAAGGCCCCTATGAGATGGAATTTCTGCGCAACCTAAGCTTTAATATTTTGCAAGCAGCAAGGATGCGAAGTTCTAAAACGGATTTTATCTCCTGTCCTAGCTGCGGACGTACTTTATTTGATCTTCAGGATGTTTCTAAAAGAATTCGCACACGGACATCTCATCTTCCTGGAGTTAAAATTGCCATTATGGGCTGTATTGTGAACGGTCCGGGGGAGATGGCGGATGCTGATTTTGGCTATGTGGGCTCTAGGCCGGGAATGATTGATCTCTATGTGGGTAAAGAGTGCGTGGAGAAGAATATTAGCTTTTCCGAAGCGGATGATCGCTTAATAGAGCTTATAAAAAAACATGGGCGTTGGGTAGAAGCTATTGGTGTCAAAGAGAATTAATTCGCAAAAGCGCCTGATGTTTTGAAGTGTTTATACAACTCATTGCGCTCGTTTAAAATAGTAGGGTCGATCCTCTTGTTTTTGAACATTAGACGGCTATTTTTGAATCCCTGTTCAATGATCTGATTATTTGTCTTATAGCTATTTCTTACCGATTTTTTTTCTTTTGTGGAGGGTTTTCGTAACCTGCGCACGTTCATGTAACGCTCTAAGTGGTAGAGTTGATTAAATACTACCCAAGACTCAAAGCGCTTGTTTTCATTTTTAACAATTTCTTTTATGTTAGGCTGCTTATTTTCGCGCACTTTTTGTAATACAAGAAGCGCCCACACTGCAGTTTCTGGACTTGCCCAAGAACAGTTACCAACTGTTTGTGGTGGGAGAGTGCATTCTTTTTGAATCGTTTTTTCAAGTTCATCCTGCTTAAAGCTTAACTCTTCGGGAAGAGTTTCAAAAAAGAGTTTTCTGTAATCTTCATTGCTTTTTACGACAGAATTTAAGATAGATTCAATAGACCTCTTGCGTAATTAAGTTTTTATTTCAAAATTGTGAATTCCGGCAATCAA
>CALBHK010000439.1 GCA_937894565.1 uncultured Chlamydiae bacterium | reverse complement strand
GCTTTGCTCCTTCGCACACAGGCTGGGCTCTACAAAGAGTAAGCCCTCTGGGCTTCCAAAAAACCTACAAAAAAAATCTTCGATTGCCGGACAATTACGTTTAAAAAATGGAGTATTTTTCTTGAAGAAAAAAATGAAAGCTACTTTTTTTGTTAAAGTGATTCCCAAGGCCTCAAAAAGTGAGATCATAGGTTGGGAGCAAGACGTATTGCGCATACGATTGCATGCTGTCCCTGAAAAAGGCAAAGCCAATGAAGCGCTTATTGCCCTGCTTTCTAAAGAGCTTAAAGTAGCTAAGCGCGCTATTGTTATCCTAAAAGGAGAAACTTCCCGCCTAAAAAAAATCGAAATTGAAGGGATTGATCTAGAGAGTTTAAAAACCCGAATATTACCAAAGCTGTAACTTATTCGACGGTGACGGATTTGGCAAGATTGCGCGGCTGATCAATCTCTGCCCCTCTCTCCAGCGCTACATAGTAGGCAAATAATTGCAAAGCGATACTGCCTAAAATTACCTCTAATTCATCCACAGTTGACGGCACAAAAATCACCTCATCTGCCACCTTCTCAATCTCTGTATTGCCCTCTTGTGCCACAGCGATCACTAGCCCCGAGCGCGCTTTGACCTCCATCACATTGCTCATCATTTTATCCAAAAGAGCGTGGTTGCAACAAAAAGCAACCGTTGGAGTTTGCGGGCCAATCAACGCAATCGGACCATGCTTCATCTCTCCTGCCGCATAGCCATTGGCGTTAATATAGGCAATCTCTTTTAATTTAAGCGCTCCCTCTAAAGAACAAGGATAGCCGTAATGACGCCCTATGTAGAAAAAATTTTCAAAATGAGCATATTTTTTTGCCAACATTTCAATCCTATCTGCTTTTTTTAAGACCTCTTTAACCTGTTCAGGCAGATCTTTAAGTGCAGATAAAAATTGTAAACCTTGCTCTTTTGTCATATGACGCATTCTTCCTAACATTAACGCAAAAAGCGCTAATACAATCACCTGGCTGGTGAATGCTTTAGTCGAACATACCCCAATTTCTGGCCCTGCACGCAAAAAAATGCAATGATCTGCTTCTCTAGCAATGGAGGATTCCTGCACATTACAGATTGCAATTACCTTAGCTCCCTTTGCCTTCAATTCACGCATAGCAGCTAAGGTGTCGGCTGTCTCCCCTGATTGACTAATCGCAATCACCAGAGTTTGAGGGGAGATAATGGGATTTTTATACCTAAATTCAGAAGAGATCTCCACTTGAGTGGGAATTCGCGCGCGCTCTTCCAGCATATAAGCAGCAATATAGCCCGCATGTAAAGAGGTGCCGCAAGCTAAAATCAAAATTCTCTCTACATTGACCAACTCATCCAGATTCAGCTCATCAAAATGCGCCGTGCCATATTCCTCCAACATTCTGGAAAGAGAGGCCGCCTTTACTGTCTGGGGCTGTTCAAAGATCTCTTTGATTGTATAATGCTCAAAATCCCCTTTAGATAAATTCTCTGCCTTATGAACAAGAGTGCGCAGCTCTTTTGCAACAGGCTTTAAATTCATATCATAGACAGCATAGCTCCCTTTTTGCGCGACCGCTATCTCTCTATCAGATAAAAAAAACATCTCACTGGCCAATCCTGCAAAAGCATGGGGATCTGAGGCAATAAATGTCTGAGAATTTCCAAATCCAAAAACTAGTGGCATTGCATAGGTAAAAGCAAAGATTTGGCCCGGGTAATCCTGATGGATCAGCGCTACGGCATAAGAGCCTTTAAGACGAGGAAGGACTTTTGAAAGCGTTTGGAGTAAATCTCCTTCATAACAATGAGAAATCAACTGAGCAATCACCTCTGTGTCTGTATCGGATTGAAACACTACCCCTTTGCTTTGAAGCTCTTCTTTGAGAAAGGAATGGTTTTCAATAATGCCATTATGCACCACAGCAAGTGTGTGAGCCTGATCCAAATGAGGATGGGCATTTTCTTTAGAAGGAACTCCATGCGTGGCCCAGCGCGTTTGAGCAATGATCACATCCACATCTTTAAAGGCTTCAACTTGCCTGGCTTGCAGCGCCATGACATCCACCTTTCCAATAGCTTTAGTGGACAAGATCACATTTCCCTTTAAAGCAGCGATGCCGGAAGAATCATATCCTCTATACTCTAAGCGCTTTAATCCGGAAATAGCGACCTCTAAAGCCTCTTTTCCGCCCAGATAGCAAAAAATACCACACATTTTTAAGCCCCCCCAATAGAATCTTTAACCGCTTTAGCAATACTCTTAGCACCCTCTCTCACCTCTTTAGAATGAGCTCCCTCTACCAAAACCCGACAGATCGATTCTGTTCCAGAATAACGCACTAAAATACGCCCTTCCAATACGCTCTCTACTTTTTTAATTGCCTCTTTAACAAGCGGCAACTCATTTAAATCGGGTTTATCTACCACCGACACATTGATAAGCACTTGGGGGTATTTTATAATAAAGGCGGCAAGTTCTGAAAGCGGCAGGCCCGATTCCATCATAATGTTAAGCACCTGCAGAGCCGCCACAATCCCATCTCCTGTCGTATTGAATTCATGAAAAATCACATGACCGCTCTGCTCTCCCCCCAACACAATTTTTTTATCGCGCATCTCTTGAATCACATAGCGATCTCCGACCGCTGCCTGAATGACCTCTATGCCTAATTTTTCTAAAGAGCGGATCACCCCATAATTTGTCATCACAGTTCCCACAATCTTTTCGTTATCCAACTGTCCTTTTTGAAAAAGATCGCGTGCACAAATTGCTAAAATGGCATCCCCATCAATTAATTGGCCTTTTTCATCGACCATAATCACCCTATCGCCATCGCCATCTAAGGCAATGCCTACATGGGCTTGTTTTTCCAATACAAATTTTTGCACCTGCTCCGGATGCAAAGAACCACAGCCCAAATTGATATTCAACCCATTAGGTTCGCAGCCTATTAAGAAAAGTTCTGCTCCTAGCTCTCTAAACACTTGGGGAGCGACCCTGTGCGTGGCTCCATTAGCGCAATCAAGAATCATCTTCAACCCGGCTAAATTTCCCTTACGCGGAAAGGTCCCTTTGCAAAATTCAATATAACGGCCATCCGCTTCAGTGACCCGCATGTTTCTTCCCAATCGATTATCGTCAGGAAGAAATTCGGTATAATGGTTATCTCTCACCAATTTTTCAACCTTGGCCTCCCATTCATCTGAAAATTTATACCCTTCAGAAGAAAAGAACTTAATTCCATTATCATAGTAAGGATTATGGGAAGCCGAAATCATCACACCGGCATCGGCCCGATAAGCCCTGGTGATGAAAGCAATGCCAGGCGTTGGAAAAGGGCCAAGCATTAAAGTATCAATTCCCATGGAACAAAGCCCGGCAATGAGAGCATTTTCAAAAATATAGCAAGATAAACGCGTATCTTTACCCACCACAATACGCCTTCTCTCTAAACTCTTCTCTTTTTTTGCGACTCCCTCCAGATGAAACAGAGTTCCCACGGCGCGCCCCAAAGCAACGGCTAACTCTACAGAAAGTTCATGGTTA
>CALBHK010000438.1 GCA_937894565.1 uncultured Chlamydiae bacterium | reverse complement strand
GTGGCTCAAAAGATTGTGCTTTGTTTCCGGATTCAACTGCCGTTTCTAGGATTATGAAGTGGCACTTCCATGTCACGGTTTTTTAAAGAATTAAATTGTTAAATCCCGGAGGGATGACAGTTATTAGCCCAGGATGTAGCTGCCCTGGAAGGGGCTGCAAATCCTGGGTAAGAGAAAAAAAACCATCAAGCCCCGGGAGGGCGACACAAAAAATGTTCTTATCAATGGATTCGATTTATCTGTCGTCCCTCCCGGGACTCGATTGTTTTTTACACCTTTCCCAGGATTTGCAGCCCCTTCCGGGGCAGCTACATCCTGGGCTAATAACTGTCATCCCTCCGGGATTTATATAATTTTCTTTAATTTGACGACATTGAGCGCAAGCTTGGGGCTACTTAGCTTTTGCTGCATTCGCGGCTTAAAAAATCTCAAAATTTCTGCCGATTCTTTTTAGATCGTATACGATGTAGAACTCACACTCCCCCCTGTTCCCGTCCAGTTCGTATGGTGGAACTCTCCTGTTTTATCATCCACCCTCTGATATGTATGCGCTCCAAAATAATCACGCTGAGCTTGCAACAAATTTGCCGGTAAACGGGCGCAGCGGTAGCCATCATAAAAAGAGAGTGCCGTTGAAAAACAAGGAACAGGAATGCCGTTAAGAGCTGCTTGACTGATTGCTATACGCCATCCTGTCTGACACTCATTAATAGCTTGAGCAAAAAAGGCATCATGCAACAAAGATTTAAGCTCTGGCACTTGCGCATAAGCCCTCTTAATTTCCCCTAAAAAGCGGCTGCGGATAATGCATCCCCCGCGCCACATCATGGCAATCGATCCATAATTCAATTCCCACTCATACGTATGCGCCGCTTCGCGCATTAACATAAACCCTTGCGTATAACTAATGATTTTAGATGCATAAAGCGCCTGCTCAACATCTTTTACAAGCTCATTTTTATCTAAACTGGGTGTAGAACTCGGGCCCTTTAATAAACGACTTGCTTCCAGACGCTCTTCCTTAAGGGCAGAAAGGCAACGTGCAAATACAGCTTCACTAATAAGGGTCACCGGTAATCCCATATCTAAGGCATTGGTAACAGTCCACTTCCCTGTCCCTTTTTGACCGGCCACATCTAAAATCTTATCAATTAAAGGAAGACCATCTTGATCCTTAGTCTTCATGATGTGAGCTGTGATTTCTATGAGATAGCTCTCTAATTTAGATTTGTTCCACTTTTCAAACACGGTGGCCATCTCATCCGGTTTTATTTTTAAAAGCTCCCTCATGAGGTGGTAGGCTTCGCAAATAAGTTGCATATCGCCGTATTCGATGCCATTGTGTACCATTTTTACATAGTGGCCGGCGCCTCCGCTTCCCACCCACTCACAGCAAGGCTCTCCCTCTACTTGAGCGGCAATACTTTGAAAAATGGGTTTAATATGCGGCCAGGCCTTAGAATCTCCTCCAGGCATCATAGACGGACCGTGGCGTGCCCCCTCTTCTCCTCCTGAAATGCCACAACCCACAAAATGCATCCCTAATTTCATTAAAGCATGACAACGTCTTTCGGTATCCAGATAATGAGAGTTGCCACCATCAATAATGATATCTCCGCTTTCAAGCAAAGGAAGCAATTGGTCAATAAAATCATCTACAGCACTTCCCGCTTTTACCATCAGCAAAATTTTTCTAGGACGTGTGAGAGATTTTACAAATTCTATTAGATCTAAATACCCGCTAATTGCGGTTTTAGCAGCACTTTCATTCATAAACTGCTCTGTTTTAGAACCAGTTCTGTTAAAAACCGCCACCTTAAATCCATGATCATTCATATTAAGAGCAATATTTTGCCCCATAACAGCAAGACCAATCAACCCTATATCTGCTTGTGCATTTACCATAAATTTCTCCCTCTCTCTTGCTCTATTGTAACTTGTAAGGTATACTCAGTCCAGTTCAAAATTTGAATATTGACAACAAGTCGCACTGGTTTTTTTGTTCCCGTAGCTCAGTGGATAGAGCGGTCGCCTCCTAAGCGACAGGTCGCGCGTTCAAGTCGCGCCGGGAGCATCATTAGACCCCTTGCGTAATTAGCTTTGCTTGAAAAAATTGATATTTTTTGAGCAGATTTATTGGAAAATTTTGAGTTCATATGTGAACATATGGACGGAAAATTTAACGATAAAGATGCCAAAAAAGGCAATTTTAGCAAGCAAAGTTAATACGCAAGAGGTCTATTACTTACGTAAATAACGATCGATCCCTTTTGCAATGCCTCTGGCAATGCTATGCCTATAGTTTTCTGTATGAATCTTCTCTCTTTCCCCCTGGTGAGTTAAAAATCCGGCCTCCACCAAAATAGCAGGAATATGCGTCTCTCTAATCACTGCCAAATTCCCATGCTTGACCCCTCTGGATTTTGCTTGCGTGGAATGGATCATCGCGGACAGGACATCTTGACTTAATTCTTTTGACAGCTTGCTTCTTGCGTGGTCAGACTTGCTCTCGTAATAAAACACCTCTATCCCATGGGCCTCTTTAGCAGGGGCAGAATTATAATGCACGCTCACAAAAACAAGAGCCCCGGAATAATCCGCCAGATGTGCACGTTCCTTTAATCCAATAAATTCATCTGTATAACGTGTCAAAGTATTGGGATGTCCCATTTTTGTTAAATAATGGCCCACTAATTTAGCTGTTTGAAGAGTTAATCTTTTTTCTTCATATCGAGGGTTTTTATCGGAATGAGCACCACGATCTTTTCCCCCATGGCCAGCATCAATGATCACAACAGGCGGTAAAGGGGGTTGCTCTTTTTCCGGCACATTATAGACCCTTTCACTTTCACTCCAACGCACAGAGCATCCTGTTGAGAGAAGAATAAGAAGTAGAACATAAAAGAATTTCATACAAAAAGCTCCTGGCAAATTTCAGATGCAACACTTGGATCATGAAAAGGTAAAGATTGCTTGCCCACTATCTGCACGCTTTCATGCCCTCTTCCGGCAATCAAGAGAAGGTCCCCTTTTTGCAGCATGTTTAACGCAAAATGAATAGCTGCCTTACGATCAATGATCACGCTATAAGGACAATTGAGGATCCCGGCTTCAATTTCCCTGCAAATCACCTCCGGATTTTCTGAACGGGGATTATCGCTTGTTACAATCAAATAGTCACTAGAAGAAGCTGCTCTGCCCATTAAAGGCCGTTTTAAACTATCGCGGTCCCCGCCACAACCAAAGAGGGTAATTAACCTCTTTTCAGTAAGAGGTCGCAATGTTTCAATGACCTTTTCTAAAGCATCAGGAGTATGGGCAAAATCGACAAAGACAGAAAAACCAGCTTTATTTTCCACACGTTCTAAACGTCCGGGTACTTGAGGGAGGGATTCCAATAAAGGCGCAATTTCACTCAAAAGAGAACCCTTAGCTAAAGGCACCAACATGGCCCCCATTGCATTATAGAGGTTATATTTTCCAACAACAGGTAAAAAAGCAGCAACTTTTTCACCTTGCCATTTAAATAAAACTTCACTTCCCTGTGCATCTGTTTGCAGAA
>CALBHK010000437.1 GCA_937894565.1 uncultured Chlamydiae bacterium | reverse complement strand
CGCAGCCTGAAGGGCTGCAAGAGTTAGCTTGGGTGTGTATGCCTGTCCATCCTGTCATTCTTTTCTTACTTTACGTAAGGTGAAATAAGTCTAGCTGATATCTTGTTAAAAATACTGCTCTAATGTGGTTAAACCTACTTGGAAAATAGATTCCAGCTGCCTTCTCTCTTTTTCACCAATCTCTTTTTGGAATAGCTCAAAGCTAGCCTTAGCCCCTTGGGCATCCCCACTTACTTTCTGGATAAAGGCAATACGCAATAAATTATATCCGCGCAATAAAGGCTGCAAGGCATTCTGCGCCAATTCTTTTTCAAGATTTTGTGAATTTACCAAAGCCTCTTTCAAATTATCTTGTGTGATCAAAAGCGTTGTCTGCACAAAATTCTTATTTGTTTGCAAAGTTGTAGAAGCTGTGCGGTTTAATAGCTCATTCACCTCTTCTTTGAGATTCTTATCCGTTTTTTTAACAATGTCTAATTGGACTAGTTCTGCCTGATATTTTGTCTTTAAATCGGGGTGCTGCTTAATCAATTGGGTTAATTGATCGTAGAATCCTTGATCCATCGGAGCGGCCATTAACTTGTTAAACACTTGATCAGCCGTATGATAGCTTCTTAAATCATTACTTCCCTTAGAAGCAAAATACCACTGAAAAAGAAGAATACACGCCAGCAGAGCGATACCTACATAGAGAATGTTTTTTTTATGCGTCTCTATAAAATCAGTCACTTTTTCATAGAAAGGGTCTACATCGATAGTTTCTATCTGATCATGGCTATTTTTTTTCATAATCTTCTTCTTTTGCTTTTAATTTGTTAAGTAATTAATCTCACTATGATGATACCCTTTTCAACTTTATTGTAAAGGGTCCAAGGAAAAAGGTCTGATGAAAAAGATCTGAGGAAAAAAGCTCATGATTGAACTGGACTTTTGGATGCTTCCCCTCTTTGTTTTAGGAATAGGGGGCCTCTATCTACTTGCACGCAAAAAAGTAGAGCAGGGCAAGCTTGCCTTTTCTTCTCTTCATCTCTTCAATAGCTCTGTTCAAGGAAAAGCCCTCTATTATGCTCAGATACCTCAGTATCTCTATCTTTTAACCATTCTACTTTTTCTTCTTGCCTCTCTGGACCTGCGTCTGCTCTCTTCCCCCAAAGACAAACTCCCCTCAACAAGTCCCGATCTAATCAATGGGGTCGCCGTCTATATCGCCATAGACCAATCGGGGTCCATGGGTGAAAAAATCATCAATAGTAATGGCGAACGTGTGAGAAAGATCGACCTGCTTAAAGAGGTTGTTAGCGAGTTTATTAAAAACAGGCCCTATGATCTTTTGGGACTACTCTCCTTTGCCAGAACGCCTGCAGTCATTGCTCCGATGACAACTGATCATGATTTTTTAATGCGCGAGCTTACTAAAACAGATGTGGTGACACGGGCCGAACAAAATGCTACCAGCATTGGCTATGCTATCCATAAAATTGTCCGCCTTATTGAAGCCACAAGATATTTTGAAAAAGATAAAAAAAACACTCAAGCAGCTAAAGCTGCTATTATTTTAGCAACTGACGGCCTGCAAACTACCTATCCAGATGATAAAGACAATCCCAACCGTACAATCCGCATTGAATCAGCAGCTGAAGAAGCCTTCAAAGCCGGCATTAAACTCTATATTGTTTCTATTAATCCAAAACTTGCATCATCTGATTTATCGCCCCACCGCCACATGATGGAACAATCGACAAAATCAACAGGGGGGAAACTTTATATTGTTCAATCTATAGAAGATCTTGCATCCATTTATAAAGAGATTTCCCAGATCGAAACCAGCACAAAACCGGCTGAAGAAATGAGTTTAAAAAAAAGCAACGTTCTACGCTCATTTTCTTTCTATCCTTATCTTATCTTTTTTGCCCTCTCTCTACTGCTTATAGCTTTTGGCTTAGAGCATAGCCTAGCGAGGAGAACCCCCTCATGATCCTATTTAGCTTTCCATTCGCCTTATTTTTACTTCTTCTTATCGCTCCTTTGTTGCTTTTTACCATCAGCACACAATGGAAACAAAAAACTCAAATGAACCCTTTTCTTTTGCATCAATTAATTAAACGCCCTCCCTCTGCATTGCGCCATACCCGGCTTTTACTTTTATTATTTGCTTTTATCGGCGCTGTTTTAGCTCTTGCTCAGCCTCTTAGCAACCCGCATTATCCCAAAGAAAACGAACAAACAGAACAAGAGCTCATCCATTCTTTAATGGAACGCAAAGTGCACGAGGTCCTATTAGTCATCGACACCTCTAGATCCATGAGCCTTACAGATACACGTCAAGGAGAGAGCCGACTAGAGTTAGCAAAAGAAATCGCCTCTACAGTCCTTCAAGGGCTTAAAGGAGAGAGCGCTTCGTTGCTATCCTTTACCTCCTTGCTTACACCTCTAGTCCCCTCTACGCAAGACTATCTATTTACAAGATTAGTTCTCAAAGATATCCATTATGATGAGGGCGATATAGGCGGCACAGATTTTGTCGCCCTATTTAACAGCCTTTGCGAACAATTTGAGCAAAAAGCTATCGATAAAAAAGTGAGCATTATCCTGCTTACAGACGGGGGGGATACTTTTTTAGATGAACCGGATAGGGAAGATCAAATTCTTAAGGCTTTGAAAGACCCCTACGCCCTTAATTACCAACTCTATAGCATAGGCATTGGCAGCAAAGAAAATCTTCCTCTTAAGGATATCACTTATCAAGGCAAGAATGTAACAGCCCCGTTGCAGGATGATCTTTTAAAAAAAATATCTCAAAAAGGTCGTGGCAAATATATACAAGCCTATCAACGCACAACAGAAGCTATTGGAGCCGAACTGCTTCAAACAATTCAAAGTGCTAATGTCCTTACAGAAGAATATGAAATTGTACGACGCGTTAGAGGAGGATCAAAAACTCTTTTATACGATCATCTCTTCCAAGTGCCTCTTCTGTTTAGCACGTTCTGCTTACTAGGAGCCCTGTTACTGGATAGAAAAAAATTTCTCTTTCTTATTTTTTTCCCTCTTCTTCTAATGGGAGAGCCATCCAAAACTCAAGATCCCTGGAAATTAGCTATTCTTCACTACAATCAAGGCACATCGCTTCTTAATCAAAGCTCTTATGATGAGTCCCTTCAAGAATTTAATCAGGTCTTAGAAATTAAAAACATCTCTCCTGTTCTAGCTGCGCGCACACATCAAAATAGGGCACACGCACTTTATTCTCTTACAGAAAAAATGTATGAAAACAAAGAAATTGATGCCAATCAGGCCCATGAGCTATTCAACCGCGCCAAAGAGATGCTCCAAGAGGGAATGCATTGGCAATGTTTAGCCGATCAATATAAAGGAAAAAAAGAGTGCAAAGAAATAGATCCCGAGCTTCTTCATCAGATTGAAAGCAAAATCCAAGCCCTTCCCCCTATCGCATTTGATCAAAACCTTTCTACTTCAAGAGAATATGAAGCGCTTTATCGTTTATTAATCAAAAACTTTATAGACTTAAACGATGTAAAAAATTTAACTTCTATTAGCAATGCCCCTATCTTATTAAAAGCGCAGAGTGCTCTAGAGGGCAAACAGATAAAAAAAGCAAAATTCTATTTACGCACACGGCTCTATGATATAGATGCTTTAGTAATGGAGAAACACTCGCCGGAAGAACTCCCGCAAGAAGAGCTAAAAATAGTGATCGAATCAGAGGAGCGTGCCATCGATCAAAACATAGAATTGCAAGAGATTGAACGCCAAGAACAAGTTCAAAAAAGCGATAAAACGCTTGTTTCCATACGCCAACAAGAGACCAATCGTTTAGCCGCTGAATTTGTTAAAACCGTGCGCCGCTACCAGGAAAAACAATACGAGCAAAGAGGCGCTTGCCTGCGCTCTCCCTGGAATCAATTGCTTCCTCTCTTTTTTGAAGGCTATAGAGCAGCACTCACAGCTCAGCAATACTTAGAAAAAGAGAGCCTCTACGCTGCATCAGTTAAGCAAAACGAAGCGATGCATTATTGGCAAAAAGCGCTTAGCGCTTTCGCTTCCAATGATGAGCCGGAAAACAGACAAGATAGCTCTGCTGCAGAATTGATGCAGTCTATTGTCGAAATGCAAACTGAAGATGCAAAGGACAATCCTCAAGACACCTCTAAAGGCAGGAGCGAAATAGAAAGGCCCTGGTAGCGCTCTTTTCTAAAAATGAGGAGTATATTCTATAGTCTTGGCACTATTCAAGATATGATTATTCCCCTGTTCATATTGAATGTCATTAATCAGAATCTTAAATTCGCAAGACTTAAAAGTAGCATCCGTCTCCCATACCCACTCATTATGGCGCGTATTATGGAGCATGATTCCCTTATTCCAGCTAAGATTTGCTCCATTGCCACGAATAAAGAGCTGATTGTTATATCCCACATCAAAATGAACAACTACACGCGTTAGCTTATTTTGATCTTTTTGCATATTATTCTGATCCTTCTGTATATCCTCAAAATTTAAAATACTCACCTGTTTTGAAGATGTTTTTTTTGCCACAACCATATACAACCCCCTTAAGATTTTCAAATTAAAACTATCTTATTTTTTGCATAAACTCAATAAAAATTTATAGATTTGTTAAAAACATGGGTTGAATTTTTCCCTTAGGGCGCCACTCTTCTTGCTCTATTTGAAGTTGGTGAAGTTTAGCTGGATGTTCAATCTCTTTTGTATGCCACTCTTTATGAGAAATAAACCTTTTAGTTTTCAATATTCCTTCCCGATGTTCTATGACTAACTTTCTCCAAGGGGCAAAACAAAGGGCTACAAATGAAATCCATAAATTAGCTAGTAATATTGGCAAAAAGAACGCTGGAAAAAATAAAATATTAAGGCCTAAATTGTTTTCAATTTTTGTACAGTGGATACGCAATGAGGGTAGTTTGCGCTCTATACCGGCTTGCTCTGTTGCAAAATCAAAAATCCTACGTGCCCACTTAATGCAAGAGGAGGCAATAATTTGAAACGCTAAATTCCTCTTTATCCCTCTATCGATATAGTGTTTAATGCGCTCCATCACATTGCGTCCTGCTTGATCGTCCATAACCACACTTGTCCACGTTGCCTGACGTTTCATATTGCGCATCGCATCATCACTGCAAGCAATTGCAGCGGTGTGAAAAGAAAAGAGAAATTTTGCTAACTGCCAGGCTCCTACCGGGTATTGGTGCGCAAGCTTGCCAAAACGGTAGACCGCATAATCTTTTTCCTCTGCATCCCAGGCCGCTATCTCTACAAGACTATGCGCGCCGTCTACGTTTAAATTTTCTTCTAATCTTAGCGAATAAAGAGAGACCCCCCACTTGCCCTCTTCTATCTCCTCCCCAAAAAACTCTTTAGCCTGTTCTACCGAAAGACGTCTTTGTTCAGGCAAACCCTTCCAATAATCTTGCTCTTCCAAAGAAGGAAAGTGATAGTTTTCTCCATCAAAAAAACCAAAATGCGCATTCCAGTTGGTCATTCCCATGCGGCTGATATCGTAATTGCCGATCTCGATTGTCAGCTTTTTTGAATAAGCTTGCAGAGCCTCGCCAACCGTAGATTTAAAGCCATAAGAACGATATGTTACTTCCTCTTGGCGATCTAATAAATTAAACCATTTAGAGCCTTCTTCTGTATCAAAAAGCAAAGCCGGCTCTCCACTTTGCATTTCAATCAATCTCACATCGATATCAGAGACATCCCCTCCTAAATTCAAACTAATTAATTCTGTTTGAATAGAAGGGTAGAGAGCAAATAGGTCCACATCTCCATTGCAACGGCACACCCAATGGAAAAATACATCCTGTAAGGCGGCAGACTCTACAATTTTCTCCATTAACTGAGGATATTTAGATAACTTTTTTATTTCTATTTCAAAAGAGTTTTCAAAAACATCACTTCGCAGAGTCCTTTTAACAACAGGCGTATTTTTCCACTCCTCAAACGCCAGAGCGATTTCTTCCCTAAATTCTGCAGGTTCAGAAAGCTCTGCTCTATATAGATAACCCCAGCAAATTCTTTGCACACGCTCTATTTGCCCAAAATCTACATGCTCTTCGCGCAAGATTTCCAGATATCTCTCTGTGCAAGCCCTCCATTCCCCTTCTTCGCGATTAAGTAGTGCACAATGCACACGGTTTAAAAACAGATCGGTAAGAACTGACTCTCTGGTAGTTTTGGACTGAAAAAGCCATTTAATATGATGCGTATTCCAAAAAGCATCAAGAGGCCCGATCAGCTCTCTAAAAGCCATCATTTTAGTCTGAATCGCATCCATCACTACCTAATGAATTATCTTATTTTTTTTGTCACTATTCAGACACCCGGGATTAAACGCAAGTTATTAAAACAGATAAACCCCTTCTTCGCTAAATAATTTACCCGGATGGTACATCGTTAAATGACGATCTGTTAATTTCCAAAGAGAAACCCAAATCTGACCTATCTGATCCATGACATTTCCTAATTCCTCAGCATTATTGGGTTCTGCGTTAAAAGCTTGGGGGATATAAATTGCATGCCTTCCTTTAAAACCTAACATGAAGGTAGTACAAAAGTAGAACACTAACAATCCCAAACAATTAAAAACTCTTTTAGCAATAGCTATAACCTTAATTACTTTTTCTAAAACACCTCCTGGACGCGCCTCTGTAAGAGAAGTGCGCAAAGCTCTAAATCTTTCCCCAAATACTAAATAGTGCATATCTTCTACAAAACGTCCGCACCCATTTACCAAAAACTGAAAGGATAAATTGCCATTAAAATTCCATTCTAGCATCTTTTTAAGGGCTGTTTTTAAACGATCAAACGCCTCTTTATCCATCGGTTTTACCAATAAAGCATGGGCACGGTGCTCATAAACAAAGTTTTCATCTACAGTAGAAATCGCTTCAGGGCATGTTTTTGAGGTAAAAAAGATCTGTCCTAACTTGCTTGTGGGATAAATTTCCGGATAAGCGCCTATATGACGAAAATGAAAATTTCCATTACCATCTCCACTTACCATTGTCAGCATGCCATGAGTTTTCATGACATCCATGGGCTGATCCATATTTTCTTTAGTGGCATGTATCACAAACCACTGAGAATCATTATTTAACTGATTTTGATGCTCAGGAAACATTTTTTGCATCTCTTCCATTGTCTTAGTCTCAGCAATAGGAATTGCATCCAAAACATTTTCTTGTTTATAAATGGGCTCATATCCGCCTTCCTGATTACGGTAAGCCCCCTTATAGGAGTTATAATCTATAACACCTCTCTCTTTAACAAAGATAAAATCTCCTGCCCCTGTTCCTTTATTCTTAAAACATTGCACCACTTCAGCAACTGTTGTTTGATAGCCGCTTTTAAATTGGACTATCTGTTGTTCCTCATGGAAATTCACCATTTCGCCATCAAATTTCAATTGCACAATTCTTTTATCTTTGAGATCAAAATCATCATCGGTGGCTTTACCTATC
>CALBHK010000436.1 GCA_937894565.1 uncultured Chlamydiae bacterium | reverse complement strand
ACGATGCCAACGATGCGGAAGCGATTTGTGAGGCCGTGGGTAGACCTAATATGCGTTTTGTCCCCATCAAATCCGTTGAACAGCAAGCCGTTTGCTCTTTGCACACAGGAAGACAATTTCTTGTCGGGCAACGTACCGCGTTGATTAACCATTGTCGCGGACTCTTGGCGGAATTCGGTATCATCATGCCTCTAGGTGCCGATAAAGTCCGTCGTTTGTTCGCCAAAATCCTCGCCGATGAAAATACCTCTGTCCCTCTCTTTCTCAAAGATTTGTTGCAGCAGCATTTACAAGACTTGGCGCGTAATGAACAGCGTATTGAGTCCATTGATAAGCAGTTGACCGCATGGGCAAAGACCAATCATCAAGCCACAACACTATTACAAATGCTGGGAGTCGGTGTCATTACCGCAACTGCATTTGCGGCGGGTGTCTGTGATGCTAAATCGTTTGATAATGGTCGTCAGTTCTCGGCGTGGATCGGATTAGTGCCCAGACAGTACTCTAGTGGTGGAAAGAATAAACTCGGCAGTATTACGAAAGCGGGTGATGTCTATCTACGAACGATGCTGGCTCAAGGCGCACGAAGCATTGTCTTTAATGCCAAAAAGAAGAGTGATCCGTTCTCTTTATGGATAAAGCGATTGCTTGAGCGCGCAGGAATGAACAAAACAGTCATCGCGGTCGCTGCCAAACAAGCGAGGATTATGTGGGCAATCATGGCTAAAAACCAAGATTACCAACCTGAAAGAATTTGCTCCCCCTTATCGGCCTAAACAGAGTTTAGGCCATAAGCGCGAGCTCAAAGAGCAACACCCACCTTTGCAAGAGATTACTGAAATACGTCAATAACGATGAGATCGTGTACCAAGACAACCTGATAACTTCTGTGGCTTTATAAAGCCGTTTGATTCCTGAGGACTTGGTACGCGCATGACATGTGGGCTACGTGACTAACACGATAAGCCGTATAGATCTTTGCAAATCTCATTCTGTTAAAAAACGTAGGACAGTGCCTTGCAAATTAGGAGGAAACCATAGAGCAGAAGTTAGAACAAGCACAGACTCAAGCCATTACTTCCATAATTACATCAGGGCGAGACAAGGCAATACGAATCAATGTTTGAGCCGCACCTGATGGCTGACGGCGACCTTGCTCCCAATCTTGCAAAGTACGTTTTGAAATATGCAAGATATTGGCAAATTGCTGCTGAGAAAGCCCTGTTTTATGACGAGCTTCTATAACATTGCTAATATTAACTTTCGTTTCACGAGCGCGTACATCGGCCTTCATTTCGCGTACGGATTGCAGCAAATCAGCGGCAAATTGTGACATTTCAGCGTCCATTTTCGACCTCCTCACGCAAACTGTGTAAGAATGCAGTGGGTAAATTATCAAATTTTGTCTTGGTGTAAACGATTAACAACCAAATATAGCCATTTTCAAGACGGTTATAATAGATAACCCTTGCACCACCACGCTTGCCCATACCAGTACGAGACCAACGGACTTTTCGTAAACCATTTGTATGGGGAATCACATCGCCAGCATCAGGATGTGCAGCAATCCATGAAATAAAATCTTCACGCTCAGGATTACTCCACACTTCAGCGGCATACCGCTGGAATATTGGAGTTTCGATGACGGTATACATAACGCTTCCAATGTTGACTCACTTAAGTATACGGCTTTGCCGCATAAAATCAAGCACCCAAGCTTATGTAAAAGCAATATTCAAAAAGGTTCTAACTACCCGCGTAAGGCGCAAGCACCCTACAACAAAATAAACAAAAACTCAGTAATCACTGAATTCAAAAATAGCCCCGTAATTGGCTGGGTGCTTGTCGCACTTGACGCACAAGTTGGGCAGCGTTGTTTAAAACTAGCGTAGCATGCCACTCCTTGCAGACAATTTGAAGTCCCTCCAGCCACCAGGTGGATCCCACTCTCCTGCCCCATAAATCTCGTGTTCAGTTGATTCGTGCAGAACAACACCATCAATACCAAGCTGAGGGCTTTGCCACTGAAGTTTTCCATCTGAGTCTAAACAGAAGACTCGTTCGGCTGACGCGATGAGTAGCTCATCACCGTGTTTTTCCATGTAGCCAAAATAACTGCCAAGGTTCAATTCATTTGATTGACGTGAAACAAGATTGATTATATAGACCCGCTCACCAAAGCCCATTGCAATAAAGTTACCCCAAATTATTGAGTCATGAAATGCGTGTGCATCATCAGGGTAGCTATAGAGGCTTATTCTTAATTGAGGCATATCATCTACTAAGAAAGTTGCATAAAGATCGGGCGTGCCCTGCCCCAGAGGAACTAAGCCTACGCTGACTGAGTCAGTTAGTAGCCAATGTGGATCTAATGAAGTATGCAGTTCTACCGATTTCATGTATGCCCAACTACTCGCGTAAGGCGCAAGCACCCACAACAAAATTAAAAACAGATCGGAAGAGCACACGTCTGAAC
>CALBHK010000435.1 GCA_937894565.1 uncultured Chlamydiae bacterium | reverse complement strand
GAGTTCATATGTAAACATATGGACGAAAAATTTAACGATAAAGATGCCAAAAAAGACAATTTTAGCAAGCAAATGTAATTACGCAAGAGGTCTAATAGGGTTGTGTGTTCTAAAGCAATGTGCTATGATTTTTTTGTTCGCTTTAATTAAGGAGTGGTCAAATGAAAAAAATCTTTTTGAAATGTTTGATGACAGCGGCCTTTTCTTCATCTTTAGAGGCTGGGCTTAAAATTGATGCGGCTTTTATTTTTGATTTTATGCAGCCCTCTTCCAATGTGTATTATGTTAGAGAGCGCTTGCCCTATGAACAGTTCCATTTTAATCAGCCCTTTTATATTGACAGCACACGTTATAATTCCCTGGAAATGCAAGAGATCCTTTTTCGCCATCCCAACGGACAGGGGATTATTTTAGATGTGGACTATAGCCCGAGAGAAATCGATCGCTTGGTCTCTTTATTCCATGAAAGACTCACCATTTATGCAGACCGTTCACCCAGCATGTTTGTTCTCTCTTGGCTGCGCTCTGGTGCCATTGTTCAGGCTAATGCACTTTATTATTCTGGTTTTGAAAGAAGACGAATGGAGTCATTTGGTACTCGTTTTATTTATCCGAATACTGATTTGAGATACCCCAATAGAATTTATTTTGAAGGAAGTGATAGAGGACGCTCTAAACATCATAAGAAAGAGTCTCATAAAAAAAGAGATAATGATGAGAAGAGAGATCGGGATGAAAGGAAAAATCGGGATGATAAGAATGGTAAGCGTCACGAGCGAATAGGCAAGTAACGAATGAACCACATTCACTCAAAGTACAAGCAATCATTAATAGGGCTTTTAATTTCTCAATTTTTTGGCTCTTTTAACGATAATGCCTGGAAAATTATCTTATTCACGCTGGCGCTGCGTATTGCTTTTTTTGGCTCAACTGATAGTCATTCCGATCAGCAAATTTCACAAATTGCAGCGACGATGAGTTTAGTGATTTTCTTACTCCCAATGCTTCTCTTTTCTATTGTGGGTGGCATTTTATGCGATCGAATCAGCAAGAGCCGCATGATCTATTACACTAAAGGGCTTGAAGTGCTTTTGATGGGACTTGCCGCTTTAAGTTTATGGGCTTTTCCGCATCAGTTGATTATTCCCTTTGTTTTACTTGCTTTCATGGGAGCGCAGAGCGCTCTATTCTCTCCCGCAAAGTATGGGGCCCTACCAGAATTGTTTCCGGAAACTTTTTTAGCGAAAGGCAATGGTTTTATTGAAGTGATGTCGATGATGGGCATTATTGTCGGCACGGGACTTGGGCCCATGCTTTTAGGATTTGATCATGAAGGGCTTTATCCTGAAAAAACTTATCTTGCAGCTGCTATATTGACTGTGTGTGCTTTTTTTGGTTTTCTATCCACATTCCTTCTTCCCTCTTTACCGGTAGCCGCAGAAAAACCCCGTTTTTCTTCTAATGCAGTGCGCTCGGCCTGGAAGACTATTTCTCAAAGCCGTCCTTTATATTTGAGCATTATTGGAATGATGTTTTTTTGGACCTTGGTGAGCCTTTTGGGGCAGAATATCTTAGTTTACGCTAAAATGCTTGTCACTGAGTTAGAAAGGGGGGAAATTTGGCTGGGAATACCGCCTGCAGTATTTGGAGTGGGTATTGGCGTAGGGGCTTATCTTAGTGGGCGCATCTGCTCTGATTCTATTGATTATGGATTAATGCCTTTGGGTTCTATCGGATTTTGCTTCTCTGCTGTTTTGCTGGGAATTTTGACTACCGAAATGACGGGAACCCTGATTTTACTGAGCTTAATGGGGGTAAGCATAGGCATGATTATTGTGCCTTTGAATGCGATTACTCAACTATATGCTCCAGCGCAGCAGCGGGGCAGTGTGATTGCCTTTGGTAATATGATCAGCATTATGGGGATGTTGGCCGGTTCCTTGACAGCAATGGGCATGGCCTATTTTGGCACCTCTATTAAAAATACACTCCTTTTATCTGCAATTTTGGTTGTAGCCGGTATGATCTGGTCGGTTAGATTACTCCCTCAGTCGCTAGTGAGGCTTGTTTTTATTTTGATGACACGCACTTTTTATCGCTTTGATATTTTAGGCAAAGAAAATATCCCCAAAACAGGCGGAGCTCTTTTAATTGCTAATCATATGTCGCTTTTAGATGCTTTCTTTATTTTAGCTACGGTGCAAAGGCCTATTCGCTTCATCATGAACACTGAAATTTATGAGAAATGGTGGATCTATCCTTTTGCCAAGCTATTAGATGTCATTCCTGTTTCCAGAACGCGGCCCCCTCAAGAAATTTTTAAAGCCTTGCGAGCAGCGGGTAATTATATGGATAGCGGAGAGCTCATCTGCATCTTTCCCGAAGGGGCTATTTCGCGCACAGGGATGATGCAGCCTTTTCAGCGTGGGGCAGAAATTTTGATGCGCCATAAAAAGTGCCCTGTGGTGCCTATTTTCTTAGACCAGGTCTGGGGATCTCTTTTCTCTCTTAAAAAGGGCAGTTATTATGCTAAAACATCCAAAAGGTTTCCCTATCAAGTGAGCCTTGTTTTTGGTGCCCACTTGCCTCCAGAAACGCAAGCGCATGAGATGCAGCAGGCGATCCGGCACTTAGGAGCGCAAGCATGGATAGCGCGTCAAGAAAGAGCCATCCCCATCCACCATTCAGCGATTTATTTGGTACGTAGATCTCCCTTTAATGGGGCTTTAGTGGATGCGGAAGGCAATAAGCTTTCTCGTCTTCAAACACTCACTAGCGCTGTGGTTTTGGCAAGAAAGCTCTACCCTAATTGGGCGACGCAGCAAAATATTGGAGTGCTGTTGCCCCCGACAATTGGAGGCGTATTGGTGAATTTATCTGTGACGTTGGCGGGTAAAACTGTTGTGAATTTGAATTTTACCACAGGCAGAGCGCAACTGGAATCTGCAATTGATCAGAGCGAATTGAAAACGGTGTTAACAAGTCGGCAGTTTTTAGCGCATCTTAAATGGGAGTTGCCTAAACATTTAAACATCATTTATGTAGAAGATTTAAAACAACAAATCACTTCTAAAGAAAAAATCATTGGCTTATTTGTCGCTTTATTTGCTCCTATCCGCTTTTTAGAGCGTTATTGCGGAGCTAAGAAAAAAATCACCCCTCATGATTTGCTTACGATCATTTTTACAAGCGGTTCAACAGGGGACCCCAAAGGCGTTATGCTGACGCATTTTAATGTGGACAGCAATGTAGAAGGAGTGGCTCAAATCACTCCGGCGGCCAGAAGAAATAACCGTCTTTTACACACGCTGCCCTTCTTTCATTCATTTGGTTATATGACAATGTGGCTGGGATTAAAGAGTAAAATTAAATTGGTGCTGCACCCAAATCCTTTGGACACAAAAGTGGTCGGGGATTTGATTCTTAAACATAGGATCAGTATCATTTTTACAACTCCTTCTTTCTTGCGTGCGTATTCCAAGCGTATAGCACCCGATTATTTGGGATCGGTGAAATGTTTGTTAACAGGCGCAGAGAAGTTACCATCGACACTTTGCGATGAAATTCAGGAAAAATATGGTGTGCATCCCATTGAAGGGTATGGAGCCACTGAATGCTCTCCGGTAATTGCGACCAATACTCTTGATGTGCGCTATCCAGGGGTCTATCAGGCAGGCTCTAAACGAGGGACAGTTGGTCAGCCACTACCTGGTGTTTATGTGAAGGTAGTAGATCCTGAAACATTTGAAGAGCTGCCCACTGGTTGGGAAGGAATGCTATTAGTGAAGGGACCCAATGTGATGGCCGGTTACCTTAATAGGGCTGAGCTTACAGCAGAGGTGATGCATGGAGAATTCTATATTACAGGTGATATTGCAGCCATTGATGAAGAGGGCTATATTCGTATCACAGATCGTCTTTCTCGTTTTAGTAAAATTGGGGGAGAGATGGTGCCGCATGGAAAAGTGGAAGAAGCTCTGCATGAGCTTTATGGCACTCAGGAGCAGCTATTTGCTGTGACCGCTTTGCCCCATCCTAAAAAGGGGGAACAGCTTGTGGTGTTGCATATATGTACTCTTGAGGAAATGGGACCGCTTTTAGATAAGATGATGCAAAATGGGTTGCCTGCTCTTTTTATTCCAAATAAGAAAAACTGCATCCAAGTAGCTTCTTTGCCTATGCTGGGCAGCGGTAAAATTGATCTCAAAGCCTTAAAAACATTAGCAGCGCAAAGGGTATCCATTTAATCGTATAGCACATAGGAGTCTTGTAGAGGTTGTGAAAAATGAGTATACAGGGCAACGCCCTGAAATATAAAAGCCTAGGGCAGCG
>CALBHK010000434.1 GCA_937894565.1 uncultured Chlamydiae bacterium | reverse complement strand
ACTTTGCTTGCTGTGTAAAGCGTTTTGGCGGTTTTGAAGAGGCGGGGGATTTTGGAGATGCAACGCGCGGCAAAGCAGGCTACTTTTGCTTCCGTAGTCCCATAAGCAAGGCCTACTATCAAAGAGGCTGCCGTGCCGGTATAATAGCCGACTTGGGCAGATGTGGAGGGTGGCTCGTAGGTGCCTAAAGCATAGTCGGAGGCTCCCCAGCTCGTATCGTCTACAGCGCCGCGGCAAGAGCCGGAAAAGAAGTCTTTTGCCTCTTGCCAAAAGAGACCATGTGGGTCTACGTAGATGAGGGGATTGTTGCGCACATAGGCGTAAAGGTTGGGCCCATCGGCAAAACCGAGGGGGTCTGGTGTGAGCCAGCGCCCCACGCTTGGGTCATACTCGCGCTGAGGGAAGTGGTAGAGCTGGGAATGATAATCATAACGCTGTCCACAAAATAGGTAGGGGGATGCAAGGCCTTGGAGGGTGAAGAGGCCAAAAGCATCGTAGCGAATATTAGAAAGCACTTGTTTCTCATTTAGAAGCTGACAGATATCTCCGCGGTGGTTGCGAATAGGGGTGCACATCTTGCCATCCAGCTCAAAGGCGAGAGGAGCGTAGTTATGGAGAAAACGCAAAGAGGTGAGCTTTTCATCTATATACGAAGCCACTTCGTGCTCAAATTGATAGAGATAGGTGGTAGTTGAGGTTGTTGTGTGTGTGGCAATGCGTCTTCCTAGCGCATCATAAGCATAACGCACATCATTAAAGCTAAGCAAACGCCCTAAAGCATCATAGGTGTATCTATTGTCGTCTTTGCTTAAACGTCTGCCATTCAGATCATACGTATAAGAGCTCTCTTCTTGAATGAGCTGGTTGAATAGATCCAAATTATAATCCACTTCATTTTTACTCTGGCGGTTGTTCAGAGAGTCGTAGGTGTATAAGTTTTCAAAAGGAGAGTTTTCCTGAATAAGCTGTCCCAGATCATCATAAGAATAGAGGGCGCTATAACATCCCAACGTATCTCGGATGTCATTTTGAAGCAAATAGCCCATGGAATTATAACTCAGATTTTGCTTATAAGTGGCTGTGGAAATTTCTTTGCATCGTTTGAGCGCATCATATTGATAAGCCACTGTGATATCATTTGCAAAATTGGCTACAAGAGGTTTAGATAAATAGTTGCATATTTGTGTGTAGCCATAAAGAGGTTCGTCTTGTTTATGCTTATTTTGTTTGCAACGTAGGGCAGAAACAAGATGAGTGGGGCTATAGACATACTGGAATGTATTTTCTTCAAAACGCATCTCAGTTAAACGGTTTTGAACATCGTAGCTAAAAAAGCATTCTGTTCCATTGGCCTGTTTTTCATAATTTAAACGGTTTAACGCATCGTAGCGACGCTCTACACTATTAAGATGGAAAAGATCTTCTGCAACTAGAAGATTGTCGTTAAGATCGTAGCTAAATTTTTGATGCAGGGTGTTGTCCGTTGAGTACTGGCGGCTCAAGCGTCCAAGGGGATCGTATTCATAGTGAATGGTGACACCATTTGGAAGAGTAAGCTTTGAAAGACGCCCCTCTTTGTATTCCCACGCCGTAATTTTATTGTCTTGCTCAATCTGGCAAACTTTTTCTCCCATGCAATTATAAAGTGTCTCAATAGAATAGCTGCCTATAGCAATGCCGTTTAAAAGTTGAGTCTCTTTTTGTAAAATCTGTTTTCCATTGCCATCATAGCTAAAAACAGTCTCTGCAAGCAGCTCTCCAACAGATGAAAAGAGGGACTTTTTTTCTAATTGTCCTAAAGGATTAAAAATTTCCAAAATGCGTCTGCCATTGTTCTCCAAAGTCTCTTTTTCTAAGTGGTCTGTATACGTGTAGGAAATATGTGTTTCATAGCCTAGCGCATCGCGTTCTAAAATGGGAAGGTTTTGAATGTTGTAGGTTGTATGACTTTCAGAGAAAGAGTCAGAAGAGCTGTACTCTCTGGTAAGAGTGCGGTTGCCGGCAGCGTCATAAGCACACTCGGTTTTTTTATAAACGACGCCGTTTAGATCTTCTGTGCGCTCCTGGATTGGACGCCCTAATAGATCATACTCTGTGCAATCAACTCTATCTCCACAGATGGTTTTGCACAAACGTCCTAAAGTATCATATTGATAATAAGTCGTTCTTCCTGCCTCGTGTTCTTCCACTTTGCGTCCAGCAAAATCATAACCATATTCTGTCACATTTCCCATTGCATCCGTTTTAGAGATCAAGTGAGGGCCTTTGTAGACAAAACTGAGTGTTTTAAGCAGTTCTCCTTCTTTGGAATAGTGCTTTTCTTCTAAAATGCGTCCTTTATAATCAACTGTATAGGCAATAGAACTTCCATCTCTTTGCTTTTCCCAAACCAGATCTCCCTCTAAATTGTAACGGTAGCTCTGTTTGGTGCCATCCGGATGGCATATTTCCAAAGGATCTTCAAAAAGGTTATAGCTTGTTTGTGTTGTATGGCCCTCTTTATCTGTTAAAGAGGTGATCAGATTTTGAATGTTGTAAGCTTTATGTTCGCTATAGCTTAAGGGATCGGTGCGTTTGATTTCTCTAGATAAGCTATCGTAGCAGAAATAAGAGCTTTGACCATAGGGGTCAATGGTTTGAATACAGTTACCCATTGCATCATAGAGATGTTGGGTGATAAGGGTTGTCCCGTCTCCATCTATGCGCTCTTCAATGAGGTTGTTACATAGATCGTAGGTGTAAAAGAATTTTTTATCGCCTTTTTGCTTATAGATGCGGTTATGGCTGACATCATAGGCATAAATGCTCTCTACACCTAAGGGGTTGACTTTGCGAATGAGTTGGCGCTGCGCATTGTATTCAAAAAGACGGTTGTAGCAATAATTCTCTTCACTATCATAGACCCTCTCTTCTGCAAGAAGGGAGTTCTGCGTGTAGATTTTTTGGATCTTTTTCAAAAGCTGCAAACTTCCCGTTTGAGGGTTTTGGGCATACTCTTTGATCCAATGCGGCAAGGTAAATCCATCGACATCGGGATTAAGCTGAGGCTCAATCATTGTAATTAAACGATAACTTGCCCCTGTTAAGTCTTCTTTGTCACTATTAGACCCATCGTCGACAATCTTTTCGACTAGAATGGCGTTTTTATCATAAGCATAAAATTCACGCTCCTTTAACAC
>CALBHK010000433.1 GCA_937894565.1 uncultured Chlamydiae bacterium | reverse complement strand
CCCGCGAACTTCAAGACTGAAGGGCCGCTCGCGCTCACGGTGGTGAGCATGGAGGGCAAATGGGTGCGGCAGGGAGCCGTGCCCACCAGTGCACCGAACGAAGTGGTCTTGGATGTGACCGGTCTCGCACCGGGAGCCTACACGGTGCATCTGAGTGATGCCCACACGTGGATAGCGGGGAAGAGCCTGCCTTCCTTCTCGCTTTCAGCAATGAGTCCATCAATTGTCTTCACCGCCTTATCTACACTGCTAGGCAAATAAGGTTCATGATGGGGAAGATCACCCAATAAATTGGAAAATAATAAAAGAGCGCGTTTTTTTTCTGTCATATCTATTTACCCGTTAATTTAACAATTAAAATTTCAGCTAAAATTTGCTGATCACAATTTTGATTTTTTGCTTTTAATTCTACCTGATCTAAGATCACAAGCCCTCTTTGCAAAGCTTTTAAGCCATACTTTGAAGCCACTTCAACTGCTTGTTCTAAAATATTTCCCCTCATGTAACTATAAGCAGATGAGATAGCTTCCCTCCCCTCCCCACCTTCTAGCAGGGCTGCCACATGGCATTTCACGTGAAATTGAGAGCGGATTTGCCGCAAAAGAAGAAAAAAAGAGGAGCTTTCCACTAACAGATGACCTAAAATGGAAAGGGCTTTTGAGACTTGCTTAGAAAAAATCGCATCACAAAGCTGCCAAACAGATTCTAAATGGAGCCCCTCGCATGCTTGCATAATATCGCTTGTTTGAATCTCTTCCCTCTCTCCTAAAAAACAGGCTAATTTAGATAGTTCACTACCTAAACGCGCCCTTTCGCCTCCGAATAAAGAGACAAGCAATTTTGCTGCCGGTGTAGAGATTTTTTTTCTTATTTCAAGAGCGTGTCCTATCACCCATTGCTGCATCGCGAGGTCGCGCTCCCAAGGCTTTTGAGAAGCGCAAAGATCTAAAATCACACCAGCTTTTTCTATGCTCTTATAAAATGTCGTATTGGATTTCATAGAAGAAGCTGCCAAAATTAAAATAGTTCCATTAGGAATCGAGTTCAAAGCAGGTAGAAGAGCTTTTTGCTGCTCGGTATTGAGAGCCTCTAAGTGTTCAGCGATAATCAAGCGGCGCGTAGCAAAAAGATTTAAAGAGTTTAATTCATTGATTAACGCCTTCGCTCCCCTGGAGCTTAAATCCAGACGCACCTCTCCCATCCGAGATTGGGAATCTGGGGCGCCTAAAACAATCTGCATCAAAGTTTTGGTGGCTAGTTGGACATCATAATGATCTTCTGCTATGAGTAGGTAAAGCTGCATCAAATGCCGATTACCCGATGATTGAAGATGTTTCTGAAAAGCTGTAATGTCTGTATATCGCATAGAAAAATATTATCATCTTTGGCATTATTAATGTATACCAAACGTAATTGAAAAATTGGTTCGGTATATCAACTCTTAAGTTAAGGAAAATATGAAATTTTGGATGTTGCTTATTTTTATAAGCCCCATGCTGCTCGTGGGAGAAATTGAAGAAGTAAGGATTAAGTGGAAAGCTGCAGACTGCGATACAAAGTGCCATAAATTACTTGAACGCGAATTTAAAGGACTCAGCAAAGCAAGCAACGTCGAATTCAATGCAAGCTCCGGAGAGGTCGTCTTAAAATGGCGTCCTAATGAAGTCTTTCGCCCGGAAGTATTAGATAGAATAGGCTTGCGTCGCTCTATTCAATTCGAAGAAGTACAAGTAACTATTAGAGGAGTGGTCAAAAAAAAAGGGCAGAACAGTTATTCTATCTCTTCTCTAGGTGATGAAACGCGTTTTTTTCTAGCTCCGAAGCCTAATAAAAAAGAAGCTGAAGAAACAAAAAAGCCACAAGAGAAAAAACCCAAAAAGAAAGCGATCCCTCCTAACTTTATTAAACGCCTGGAAGAATTAGCGCGTTCAGAAAAAGTAGTGAGCATGCAAGGAATTATCGAAATGCCCTATAAACAGCCTAATGTTTTATTGATACCTGAATAAGTTACAAATCTTCAATTGCGTTCGGTATATAAATATGCTATATTAGAATTTTTCAGAAAAACATAATGAGTAATCTATGTCTAAGTCCCCGTATAATCCAAAAAATATTCGCAATATCGCCATTATCGCCCACATCGACCATGGTAAAACCACTCTATTAGATGGCATCTTAATGCAATCTAATGTTTTTCGCGACAATCAGGTCGTGCGCGAACGCGTCATGGACTCTTACAGCCAGGAACAAGAGCGTGGGATCACCATTTTCTCAAAACACACCTCTATTTTTTATGGCGACAATAAAATCAACATCATTGACACTCCCGGACACGCCGACTTCTCTGCTGAAGTAGAACGCATTCTTGGCATGGTCAACTGTGTGCTATTAATTGTAGATGCTCAAGACGGCCCTATGCCGCAAACACGTTTTGTGCTTTCTAAATCACTTAAAATGGGCTTGCGTCCGATCGTCTTCTTAAACAAAATAGACAGGCCCTCAGCTGATCCAGATCGCGTTCTTAATGAAACTTTTGATCTTTTTGTAGAGCTAGGCGCTCACGATGAACAGTTAGACTTTAAATATTGTTATGGATCTGGATTAAATGGCTTTGCTATGCGCTCCCTTAGCGATCCAAGAGAAAATTTCAACCCTCTTCTGGAACTTATCATCGAAGCAGCTCCTGCTCCTGAAGGAAATCTGGAGAGTCCTTTTTTAATGCAATCCGCTACCATCTCTTATGATGACTTTGTAGGCAGACAAGCATGTGGACGCATTTTAGAAGGGATTATACGCAAAGGGGATTCTGTCATTCACATTAATGAAGCAGGCAAACAATCCACGCATTCCATCACACGCATTGAAGGCTACCATGGCCTTGTGAAAGTAGAAATGGAAGAAGCTGGGGTGGGTGATATTGTTAGCTTATCAGGAATTCCAGAAGTCACAATCGGAGACACCTTATGTTCTCCGACAAATATTATCCAACTTCCCCCCATCCACATTGATGAGCCTACTGTTTCTGTAGAGATGCAGGTCAATAGCGGACCTTTTGTAGGAAAAAGCGGTAAACATGTCACTATGAACAAGATCCGTGACCGTCTTCAAAAAGAACAGCGAGGAAATATTTCTTATCGCATCATGGAAGATCCCTCTAACTTAAACAAAATCACAGTGGCAGGACGCGGCGAATTACACCTGGCCATCTTTTTTGAGGCTTTGCGTAGAGAGGGCTTTGAATTCTGCATATCCAAACCACAAGTTATTCTTAAGCAGGTAGAAGGCGTGAAGATGGAGCCTATGAGCAAGGTTTATGTCGAAGTGCCCAAAGAATACTCTGGAAGCGTCATCGAACAGCTCTCTTCACGCAAAGGCGAGATGACCCATCTTTTAGTAGATGATCAGAATATTACTCATATTGATTTCATGGTGCCGACAAGAGGTCTTTTCGGATACCGCAACGAATTTCTTACTACAACACGCGGTTTGGGAATTCTGACTTCTGTTTTTGACAGCTACCAACCTCACAAGGGCGAAATTATCGAAAGGACCAGAGGGGCACTTATTTCTAATTGCACAGGAAAAGCGAACGAATATTCTTGCAACACCTTAGAGAGCCGCGGCATTCTCTTTGTTCCTCCTGGTGAAGATGTCTATGAAGGAATGATTGTTGGCGAACACAGCCGAGATAACGACCTTGTTGTCAACATCACAACAGGTAAAAAAGTAACTAACGTACGGGCTTCTGGCAAAGACGAAAAGGTCAAGATCGGAAGAGCACACGTCTGAACTCCAGTCACA
>CALBHK010000432.1 GCA_937894565.1 uncultured Chlamydiae bacterium | reverse complement strand
GCTTGTAGCTTGTAGCTTGTAGCTTGTAGCTTGTAGCTTGTAGCTTGTAGCAAAAGTGTAACGAATGCAGTTTGTGTTAGCTACATTCTACAGGCTAATAGCTAAAAGCTGTGCACTGTGTATAACTTTTCCCCATTATTGACAAAGATGGTTGTATACTACACTTATACACACGTAACTATTATTTATTATGCTTAAAGAAAAAACCAAGAATAATCTAACCGAAGATGAGAACAAACTGCTCCTTAGTGTCATCAGTGATCTACAAATGCATTATGTAAAAAACTAGTACTCTAGAGAATCATTTTCTCAAATTGGCGTGGTTCCATTTTGCAACTAAAACTCACTTTCTAATTATCATTTTGGAACCTTACCATCCCGTTTAGTTACTTTTAAAAAAACAAAATCTTTCTATATGCTTTTAAATTCATTTATACTTGCTAGACTCAATTCCATTTACAAAAATTATTTATTTATTTAGGCTTACCCTTTGCATTGACATTGTTTTAGAAATTCAAATATTGATTTCAAATCTTAAAATTAGCTGAAGGTGGAATATGAGTACTAGCAAAAATAAAAAAACTATGAAATTTTATAAACTGCTTTTTATACCTGTCTTTACACTTGGGGTATTCTTTTCTATGTTCCCCCAAAATGAAATCCAAGCCCAGTTTATATCCAAACCACCGCCTCCACTAAAGTTAAGTGATCCTCTACCTGCGAATCTTTTTGTGGAGTTGGGAAAAATTATTAATCCCACCGTAGTCAATATTTCTACGAGTGCCGTCTTTAGAGGACAAAGAAATCGTGATCCCCTGATGGAACTTTTTGAGCAATTCTATGGAGTTCGTCCTCAACCCAGATCAAACAAACCTCAGAAAATGTCACTTGGAACTGGGTTTATCATCCGTGAAGATGGCTTGATATTAACTAACAATCATGTGATTCAAGGAGCTGATATCATCGAAGTCCAGCTTACTGAAAAATCGGAAAAAGTCTATCAGGCCAAGTTGATTGGTTCAGACTCCCGCTTGGATGTGGCTCTTATTAAAATTGATGTCCCTCAAAAGTTGCCAGCCGCTTCTTTGGGAAGCAGTAAAGATTTAGATGTTGGCGAGTGGGTTGCTGCCTTTGGAAATCCTTTTGGACATGGCCACTCTATGAGTAAAGGTATTATTTCCTCAATGGGAAGAGATCTTGAGGAAATCAACAAAGTCCCTCTCATTCAAACCGATGCAAGTATTAATCCAGGTAACTCTGGAGGTCCTTTGGTAAACTCTAAGGGCTATGTCATTGGCGTTAACCAAGCTATTGATGCTAGGGCTCAGGGAATTGGTTTTGCAATTCCCATTGATGAGGTCAAACGTATTATCCCAGAATTAGAGTCTAGAGGCGCTATCAGAAAGGGTTATATTGGAATCAGCCTTGGTGATTTAGACCCCAATGCAGCGGAACATATTGGACTTGAAGAAGGCAGCACTGGCGCCGTGGTCGTCAGCATCGAAAGAGGAGGGCCAGCCCATAAGTCAGGATTAAAACCTTATGATATTGTGTTAGAGTTTAATAATAGAAAAATCAAAAACTCTACGGATCTGATGGATTCCGTGGCCGACAGCAAAATTGGTGAAAAAGCCAAGGCTCTAGTTTTAAGAGATGGTAAAAAAATCAATTTACAAATTGAAGTCATTGAACGCCCCAGTGATGTGAAAATCTCCCAACGATTAAAAGACACCAAAAAAGCCACAGGTCAAAAAGCTCCCAACAATCTTGGTTTTACGGTGGCCGACTTAACCGATAGCTTGCGAGACCAATGGGATATTCCAGATGAAGTAATCAAACCGATTATTATTTCTGTTGAACCCGGAACCCTTGCTAGCCTAGCAGGTCTGAAAATGGGTGACCTTATTTTAGATGTCAACAAGGCAGAAGTTAGCACGGCCAAAGAAGTCTTTGCCAAGCTGGATAAGAAAACCAACTCTTTCCGAATAGCCAGAGGCAATAGGATCATCGTCGTCACGATTTCTGAATGAATAGACCAAAACTAGCTTATTGTTTGAGCACTCAAAAAAAGACTTGAAAATTTGTCTTTTCTTAATTAAATACTTTAAAAGACAAATTTTCTATTGGGGTATAGCCAAGTTGGTAAGGCAATAGATTTTGATTCTATCATTCGGAGGTTCAAGTCCTCCTACCCCATCCACTTCCTTCAACCGGCAAAAATCGGACAAGAGAAAAAATCCTGAGTGATTTCAAGGATGGCGAATTCCCGCCATGGTGTTTTGTTCGAGTCCTGATTGGACCTCCAAAAACTGCGGCAATTAATAAGAAGGTTCTAGATTAACTTCCACAATTCTTTTTCTACATACTTATTCAAAGCCACGAGCCAATTTTTGCAGTTTTCTTCGAGATCCTTAGAGTCGAGTGACTGAATCAACTCTAAAATTTCAGTGCTAGCCTCGAAGAACGATCCAAACAAAACTTCTTCTGACACTCCTAATTTCAGAAGATACCCAGCGTTCTTTTTAGGTAAATCACCGTCGAGAGACTCGATAATGTTTTTTCGTCTAGAAAATTTCTTAGTTTGTGAGTCCACAGTGATTGAATCAAAATGCCATTCTTCTTCTGTAAGAAAGCAAGCATCAAAAGTAATAGTTTTCCTTCGCCCGTTAAATCGGGCTAGAATTGACCATGGGCTTGCATCCCCGGCCGTCGTGTCTAGCAGTCCTCTTCTTTTTTGAATACTCACGGAAATTTTCTCTCATGAACTTTTCCATTGTCTAAAATGGATTTATGCAAATAGCGCATTCATTCTTCTGTAAGGGCCTCGAAGGCCATAACAATGCAGGATTTAAAACGCAGGCGTGCCAGTCTTTTGTAGGACGTGTTTTATCGTTAAACCGTCAAGAATCAATAGGGCCTCATCCTGCTCCTCAAGTTCATCTGAAGTCTTCCTTTTCTATTAAAAATTAATTTACTTTTTCGGCTAGTCAGCATGAAAAAGGAACCAACTTCTACATCACTTCCATGTGTTATTCAGATAAATGAGGGCTATTAGCTATAAAGTTTGGTTATAAAATTCTAATCTAAGTTTTTTACGCTCCTTTAAATGTGCACCATAATTTTCATTGTACTTGTCGTTGTTTTTTAAAAGACAAAGTGCAATGGCAGCAATTTGCTTTGCTAAATTTAATTTAGCGTCCTTGTGGTCAACTCCTTTGGCCCGTTGTGATTCATATTTGTCGCGAAGCTCTCCCTCTAATCGTATTGCATTTTCTGCGGCTCCAATAAAAACATTTCTTAATTCACGACGTCCAAAAAATCGTTTATTGCCATAAATTCGTCCGCCAGATTCCTGTATGTGACGTACCAACATACAATAACCCCAAAACTTGTGCTTATTATCAAATCGCGCTGGCTGACAAACAAGAGCGGCAATGATATTCGCTCTAATTATACTAATTCCAGGTATCGTCATTAAGTTCCTAATCGGTCGATACTTTTTTCGATTCTGATCGAACAGCTCTTTGTACTTTTCTTTTTCATTTTCCAAAAACTCAATTTGATTAAATAGTTTTTCTGCAACGAACTTTGCTGACGGATTTTTTAACTCCTTGACCCGGAGACTATTTTTATAAAAGCTGTTTTCATCTGTGTTGATGGCTTCAGCTCTAAACAATGATTTCAACCTGTTTTTAAATCGTACAATTTCTTCAACAATATCCAAATAGCCACTGACAGATGTTCGTAGCTCCATCCAATGACTGGTGTCATGAAATACAGGCTGTAAATGATTGGTGCGAAGTT
>CALBHK010000431.1 GCA_937894565.1 uncultured Chlamydiae bacterium | reverse complement strand
TTCTTTCTCTTAAAAGTTTCTTTTGATAATGTGTGTCCTATAAACAAAATTTTAAAGGTAAGATATGAGAATCGCTTATTGGTTTATTGGTCTAATCATTCAGTGCAGCTCTATTTTTTTAATGGAAACTCTTCAAGCTGAGGTAATCCATTCTAAATATCCGGCGGATATTAGTTTTCTTGTTGTCGATCTGAAATATAATGAGAGGGAAGGTGTTAAGATTTGTGAAGTGCAACATGGGATCTTGTCCACTTTCTTTGGTGATAAATTCAACGAGGGTAATAAGGGCGTTATCCCAGGAAAATTTTTAGAAATTCTTTCTCAATATCATTCACGAGCATGGGCCATAGGAAGGATTTCAGCTGATCCAGGAGTTGTAGAGGAAATTCAACATTCTCCTGATTGGAGCGTGAAGAGCAATATAAAGAAGTTGCTTGCTGATTCCGATTTTATTGAAAGCGCTCATTTGCCTGTTCATGATCCTTATGATCTGTATCAATATCATGGGCTTCTCTATATTAGGCCGAGTAAAAATATAAATATTAGACTGTTGCAACAAAACTATCCAGGAATTTTAATCATGGATATGCCCACGCATTCCTATTGGATAGATAAGTACAAGATGAGTGAGTTATTCAATAGAAATCCCACTCTCTCCAAATACAAGCCAAAATGGGGTTTGTATCCCAAAGAATACAGTGAAGATTTAGCTAAAACAATTATTGATGAATTGAAGTGTGATATTTTTGTCATCAAGCCAAGAGGCGCATTTCTGGGTAATGGAGTCATTATTGTTTCAAAAAAAGATTTAGGTAGCACTCTTAAATATATTCTTACAGGGAGTGGAGATCTCAGCAAAGATGAGGACAAGTCTTACAATCACTGGAGTAAGGATCAATATGATTCCTTTATAGTAGAAGAATTTATCTATTCAGATCCAATAGCAATTCCACATCTGGATAATAAAATCTATGAGCCCACTATGAGAATCGCTGCCGTATTAATCTATCATCAGAATCAAATATCCATTGAATATTTGGGTTCCTATTGGTTGCTGCCTTGCTCTTCGATAGATGAAGGAAATACTTTGAATGAAATGTATAAAGCCTATTGCAAAGAGCCTTACTATGCAAAACCGGATCCGCAGATTTTATCTATAGTCAAGGAGCAGGCTTTGGAGGCATTGCAACTTCTTTACAAAGAGATGTTGATCTCGGATGAGTAGAACCAGAGCTAATCGGGAGAAGGGAGGAGCTAACCGCAGAGCCGCAAAGTACGCAGAGGAAACGCAGAGAAAGCAGAAGAAGAACAGGATATCTTCTGAGTTAGCCTGATACCATACTTTCGGTTTTTTTTCTGTTTTCTCTGCGTTTGCTCAGCGCACTTTGCGGCTCTGCGGTTAACTCTCCTCTCTATGCGGTTAATTTCTCTCTTCTCTTAATTTGTGTTTTTAAAAAAAGTCATAAAATTTTCTGAAAGATCTTTGAAGCCTGCTTCTTCGAAGATCTTTTTTTCTTTTTCATGTTTTTTATCTTCGAATAATCCTGATAAAATAATATTTTGGATATTAAAGATCAAAGACTTTTTCTCGATTAATTTTTTTGAAAATGCTTCTACACTAATATTGGAGTTAAAATTTCCCACAGCAAAACGTATGCAATTTTCTGAATTTCTGCTTTTTAAATCGGCAATGGTCACTCCTATTTGTTGAAATGGTTGCAACCATTGACCTCGTTTAAAATATTGTGGATTATATAAAATAGCTGTAGATATAGTAGTAGCCGTTTCCTGATAAGACTTTGTAGATGAAGTGATTAAATAGAAGAGATCTCCAGATATATTACAGAGCTCTTCATTATCAGGGACTTTTTGAATTTTTTTACTTAAGTGTAAGTTTGTTATATTAGTAAGATTACAGTTTAGTAAAAAAATAACAGAATGTTTTTCAATGCAGCTTGAGAGCAAACTTAATTGAGAGTCGCAATTTATTAAAGTGTAGGGTTCATTGGAGCTGTTCTTGTGATTTTTTTTTGAAATTTTAAGATTGTAGTTTTCTTTAATTTTAAGGGTACAAAAAACAGGAAAGTGGTCTGAAAAACGAGTAGGGCCTTGTAGAGTTAATTCTTTTAAAACTTTTTTAGGAGGGACCTTAAAGCTAAATGCATTTGATTTCATTTTTAGGAAAATAAAATCAATCCTGCGAGAAATACTGGTAAATTGGTTTGTGTTTGTATATTGGGGCATATCATGATGAATAGGGATGGCTTTAAATTCGCTATTCTCCATAATTTGATATCTTTTACTTGTCGGTGGGCCATTAAAATCACCCATTACGATACATCCCTCTGTATTTTCATCCTTTTTAAGGATATCGAGTATTGTTTGAATTTGAATATCTCCTGATTCTGATCCTTCATTCTTTTCAATATTATAGCCTGTTAAATGAGCAGAGACTACACGTATTACTTTATTTAACGCTTTAACTTTGAGATCAACGATTGCACTATGTTTTTCCAGAAAAATAATCTTGATGAGCTCAAGTTTTTCTGAGTTATATAAAATAGAAACGTAGGGATAACCTGATTGCGTTTGTTTGATTGTATCGTATTGAGTATTTGTGATTTTTCTGAATTGCAAAGCTAGTTTATTTAAAAAAAAGTCATCCACTTCTTGAAGTGCAATAAGATCATTATCTTTAATGATGGGAGCAATCAAAGAGACTTTGCTTTTCCAAATTTTTTTCTTTTGTTTTCTTATTTCCTGAAATGAAAGAAGTTTATGTGTGCATTCATTTGTCTTATGGTATTGGTTTTTTAGGGGACATTCATGTTGTAGGCAATTGTTTGCTATTATTTCATGATAAGGGTTCTCAACGTTTAAAGAGGATAGTTTTAATTCATATTTTTTTATATTATTTAATTCGTAATTTTTTATGTCCACACCTAAAACTCTCAAAATTAATTTATGTATGATCTTAAGTTTATTTATACTTAAAGTGCAATAAAAATCAAATTTGGAGTTCAGAACGGAGGGTTTTTTCCTCTTTATAGAAGAGATATAGGCCAAAGATCACTCCAAGAAAAGCTAAAATAAAAGAGCTTTGCACTTGCTCTCCAAGAAATATCCATCCAAAGAAAGCGGCAAAAAAAGGATTACTGAGTCCTATAAAGGCCATAAAAGTGACTGAGAATCGATGGAGTGAAGAGGCGTAGATGCTATAGCAAATGATGTTGTGGATGAAAACAACATATAAAAGTGTGAGTGTAAATTCCCCCCAAACGCTTACCGGTAGAGGATTCCAATCTTCTAAGAAGACGGAAGCCAGAAGAGACATGCCTCCTGCCAGAATAAAACTTAACCCATTAACCAGAGGATGAGAGATCTGATGCTCGATCGTTAATTTTCTGACAAATGTCCAACCAATGACTGCTGTCACCGCCGAAATTATTAAAGCGCCTTCTGCGAGAAACTCCATTTCGTTTACATTTTGAGCTTCTAAATAGGGGCCAATCATTAAAGGAACAAAAGATCCTATTCCAAAAGCTAGTCCCAGCCATTTCCGTTTAGTCATGATCTCTGTTCCAAACCAGTAAGCAATTAATGCTGCTGCAAAAGGGGATAAACTATAAATTAGACTTGTTTTGCCTGCACTCATATACTGCAAGCCCCAAAATTCAAAAGCATTGGTGATGAAAACATTGAAAAAGGCGACAAGAAGAATAGTAGGATAGCACTTTTTTGGAAGTGTAATATTTTTCATTCCGTTACGCGCTAAGAAAAGAAGAAGTAAAACTCCTGCAACAAGCATTCTGATGCCGGTAAAAAAATAGGGTTGAGAGGCCATTACGGCAATTTTGCCAACGGCAAAAATACTGCCAAAGAGAGCGTACATGATTAAAATTTGTAACATAATAATTGTAAGATTTAGTTAATTTTATGCTTTTTAGAATTAAAAATCCCGACTTTTATCAGCTTTCTGAAGCTTTTTTCTCACCCCGTTATTGTATGAATTTAAGATAGCTTGCTTTTTATTAAGAGATACTATAGTATCCAGTATAGACAATGAAATGATATAGGGGATACTATATATGTCCTTATTTTTTATGATGCCGCATGAAATGGCAAAGCATATTGCAAAGCAAATGCGAGAAAAAAGACTCATCCTTAATTTCAGTCAGAAGAGTTTATCGCAACGATCCGGGGTTAGCTTGGGGGTTTTGAAAAAATTTGAACAAACAGGAAAGATATCACTGGAATCTTTACTCAAAATGGCACTCATACTTGATGCATTTGAAGAATTTAAAGACCTATTTAAACCCACCCCCCCAGAAAAGTTTACCACTTTGGATGAACTGCTTTTGGATAAAACACGCAAAAGGGGACGTCAATGATCTTCCAAAATGCATCTATTGTTCATGTTTATTTGATGCAAGGTTTAGAGAAACTTATAGTTGGACGCCTTGGCTTGAAAAATAGAAAAATATTTTTTGAATATAATGCCGAGTTTGTCCAAACAAAATTGGAAATATCTCCGTTTAAACTTCCATTAAAATTAGGTGTAGCAACCTGCCAAGATTTACTTTTTGAGGGCCTATTTGGTGTTTTTAATGACAGCTTACCTGATGGCTGGGGGAGGTTATTATTAGATCGAAAATTAATGAAGCTGGGGATTCATCCAGGACAACTTAGCCCCTTAGATCGCTTATGTTATGTGGGAAGCTGCGGAATGGGGGCATTAATCTATGAGCCGGAAATTTTAAACGTAGAAGCTTCTTATCATAGAGCTCTGGATGAAATTGCGGATGAAGTTGCAGAATTTCAAATCAATGATGACGATCAATTTGTGGATGACTTACTGGCGCTAAATGGCTCCTCAGCCGGTGCACGTCCTAAAATCCTGACGCGCTTGAATGGAGAGGATTGGATCATTAAATTTCGATCCTCCATTGATCCAA
>CALBHK010000430.1 GCA_937894565.1 uncultured Chlamydiae bacterium | reverse complement strand
GTCAGCCATCAAGATGCCTATAAATCTGTTTTTGAAGCGCTTAAACACGCAGCGATTGCTTTACGTTGCGACATTCAAATTAAAACCATCGAAGCCGATAAAGTTCACAGTTTTGAAGACTTAGTTGGTTGTGATGGTTACCTAGTACCCGGAGGGTATGGGGAGCGTGGTTGGGAAGGCAAGATATTAACTGCGCGCTACTGCCGAGAGAAAAAAATTCCCTATTTTGGCATCTGCTTGGGCATGCAGGCGATGAGCGTAGAATTTGCACGCAATGTGGCCCACTTAAAGGGAGCCAACACAACGGAAATTGATCCTAAAACAGATCATCCCATCATTTCACTTTTATCCAACCAGGAAGAAGTTCAGGATAAAGGAGGGACTATGCGTTTAGGAAGCTATCCCTGCACTCTAAAAAAAGAGAGTCTGGCCTATCAAGCTTATGGAAAAGAAAATATTGAAGAGCGCCATCGCCATCGCTGGGAGCTCAATAATGTCTATAAGCCGCAATTAGAAAAAAGTGGCTTGCAAATTACGGGAATTTATAGTGAAAAGCAATTATGCGAAATTGTAGAAGTGGAAAATCATCCCTGGATGTTAGGCGTGCAATACCACCCGGAATTTAAATCGAAACCAACAGAACCTCACCCCCTCTTTTTTGCTTTTGTTCAAGCAATGAAAGCACATCAAAAAGAGATGGCATGAAAGAGCGTTATTTAGGCCTTGATTATGGGTTAGTTCGCATAGGACTCTCACTTTCGGATGAATCCTTAATGATTGCAAGTCCCGTTGGCCTTCTTCTTAGCAAAAAAAAATTAGAAGACACCTGTATAGACATTGTAGAAACGGTTAAAAAAATTGAAAAAGAACGTGGATGCCACATTACCGCTATAGTCATTGGAATCCCCTACTACCTGAATCGAAGCGAGGGAATCATGGCCGATGAAGTGCGCAAGCTATCCGAACTTCTTAAGGAGGCCCTTAAGCAAACTCTCATTGTTATTTGGGATGAGAGGCTCACCACTGTGCAAGCAGAGAGAATGCTCATGCAAAGCGGGATGAGTAGAAAAAAACGCAGCAAGGTCATCGATAGTGTTGCTGCAACAATCATCTTACAAAACTATCTTGATTTCAAAAGAAATTAGATTTTTCTTGCTCCACGCATCTTGAAAGTGCTAGAATCGAGATAAATTCACTAAAAACGGAAAGCTGATGGATTATTCCAAATGGATGGATGTTTTGAAAATGAAGAGTTTTCTAAAACTTGTAGCCCGCCTGCGCCATCCTCATACACTACCCGAAGAAGTGGCTCAGATTTTAGGTCTCAATGTCTCTAACTACTTAAGTTACGAACAATTTACCCAATTACTTTGCAAGCAAGGCCACTGCCCAAAAACCTTAATGCGTTTCATGCCCAGAGAACAAGCCGAACGCATTTTTTCATCTGCATCTTATAAAGAACACTTCTGCAACGAATCCCATTTTTCCTATTCTTTTAAGCAAGGGGTCATTGATTTCACATTGACTTATGATGCAGAAAATCGCCTGCGGCGTTTATATTTAAACCACCGCGGCATGAATTTGGATGAAAAATTAGAAATCCCTTTAAACAAAGAACACATTCATTTATGAGCCTTCCCCAAAGAAAATACCGCGAAATTGTCTTTCAATTCCTCTATAGCTTAGAGTTATCTCCAAACGATTTAAAAAATACTGATTTATTAATAGAATGCCTTTCAGATGAACTTAAAATATCCAAGGGCCATTTAAACAAAGCTCTTGAAACAGCAAAACAGATCTATGCAGAGCGCGAGCAACTGGATGCTTTGCTTTCCAGTGTTGTCATTGATTATTCTTTTGAACGCATTCAAATAGTAGAAAAAAGCATTCTCCGCCTCGCCCTCTACGAAATGAGGCTATCTGTTCCCACTCCCGGAAGTGTCGCTATCTCTGAAGCGATCCGGCTAGCCAAAAAATTCGGAAATCCGGAATCCTCTTCTTTTATCAATGCGCTTTTGGATAAACTCATGCTTAAGGAAGAAGGACATGCAGATCCAGAAGGATAAGTTATTATCCTCTCTCACCACAATCAAAGTAGGCGGAAAAGCTAAAGAATATACCTCGATCTCCTCATACGTTGATTTACGAATTGCTTTTGCGTATGCAAAAGAACATCATTTGGATGTTTTTATCCTGGGAAAAGGATCCAACCTCCTCTGCAATGACGAGGGATTTGATGGTCTAGTGATCCACAACAAAATTAACTTTGTAGAGTTTCAAAAAAATGAACAACTTCATGTATATATAGGTGCGGGCTATAGTTTCTCTTTGCTGGGCAGTCAAACTGCAAGAGAGGGCTATACTGGCCTAGAATTTGCTAGTGGAATTCCAGCTTCTGTAGGAGGAGCTATTTTTATGAATGCGGGAGCTAACGGAAGTGAAACTTGTGATTGTTTAACAGAAGTGGAATTTTTAGATTTAAACGGCAACGTGTCTATCCACTCAAAAGAATCCCTTGCTTTTTCTTATCGTTACTCCTCTTTTCAAAAAATGAGGGGTGCCATTGTGGGTGCGCGTTTTGCATTAAATCCTTCCCCCTTGGCCAGGGAAAAGCAATTAAACATCATCCAATACAGAAAAAATACCCAACCTCTTACAGACCCCTCTGCCGGCTGCATCTTTCGCAACCCAGAGGCAGAACATGCCGGCGCTCTCATTGAAAAATGCGGTCTAAAAGGATTGCAAGAAGGCTCCGCTGCCGTTTCTACAATCCATGGGAATTTTATTATCAATAAAGGGGGCGCTCAAGCCAAGGATATCGAGGCCTTGATTGCTAAAATTCAACAAGAAGTGAAGCTTCAAACAGGTTTTTTTTTAGAAAGCGAAGTGAGACGGCTTCCCTATGTTGTAGAGAAAAAGCATGACATTTAGAGCTGATCTACACTCTCATTCCACAGCATCGGATGGAACCTATTCGCCCTCGGAGCTCATCGCTCACGCCCTATCTATTGGATTAAAAGGCCTCTCCATTACAGACCACGATACAGTAGAGGGTTATGAAGAAGCGTTTAAAGCTATAACTTCTACTTCTTTACAGCTCCTTCCCGGCATTGAATTTTCTACAGAATTTCAAGGAAAGAGCGTTCATCTTCTGGGTTATAGCTTTAATTTGCAATGTAGCGAACTACTAGAATTCTGCGCCCATCATCACAAGCGCCGCCATCAACGTTGCGAAGAAATTATAGAACGTTTGCATCAATTAGGCTATCCAATCACTCTGGAAGAGGTCTTAGCTAAAGCTAACCATAAAGGTAGCATCGGACGGCCTCACTTTGCACAAGTTTTGGTAGAAAAAGGGTACTTTAGCTCTATTAGAGAAGCATTTTCTCAATTATTGGGTGATCACAAGCCTTGTTTTGTTCCCAGTCGATATCCTTCAACAGAAGAAACAATTGCTTTATTACATCGCATCAACGCCTTTGCCCTTATCGCCCATCCTCACCTGCTTGAGCCTTCGTTAGCAAAAAAACTCATTGAACTGCCTTGGGATGGGGTAGAAGCCTATTATGCAAGATTTTCCCTGGATAAAGAAAGGCCCTGGATTAATTTAGCCAAAAAGAAGAAGTGGCTCTATACCGGTGGTTCAGACTTTCACGGGGATGCAAAAGAAAATAATGCATTGGGATGTTCCTGGACAGTAGAGTCCCAATTTGAAAAATTAAAAGAGCGCTGGGAAGAGAACAAATGAGCTCTTATTTAACATTTCTTCAGTCTCTTTATGATTTAACTCAAAAAAAACACCAGGTAATGGGTTTAGATTCTTTTAAAGAGCTGCTGCAAAAAATAGGAAAGCCTCAACTGTGCTATCCCGTTATTTTAGTTGCAGGAAGCAATGGAAAGGGATCAGCCTCTCTTAAGATAGCAGAAACACTGCGTCTATCCGGCTATAAGGTGGGCCTTTATACTTCACCTCATTTAAGTTGCTTTCGGGAACGCATCCGTATCAATCAAACAATGATTGCCGAACAAGATCTCCTAAATACATACGCCTCTATTCCTTTTTCACAAGAACATTCTTTTTTTGAGAGGACTACAGCTACAGCTTTTCAATATTTTGCAAATAATCATGTAGATATTGCTGTCATTGAAGTTGGCTTGGGAGGACGCTTAGATGCAACAAACTGCTGTTCTCCAATGCTTAGCGTGATTACCTCTATTTCACTAGAGCATACCGAAATTTTAGGGGATACGTTAAATGCAATTGCTAAAGAAAAACTAGGCATTTCCCGCGTAAATATTCCTCTAGTAGTCGGCCCTACTTTCCCCAACATCCCCATCGATCCCGCTATTCCACTCTACCGCGTTTCCTGTGCAGAAGTTAACTATGATGCACAAAATCAGGCGGTAGCCAAACAGAGCCTTGAGCTTTTAAAAAATTCATTCAAGATATCAGAAGAGGCCATGCAAGAAGGTTTAAATAAGCGCCCCTCTTGCCGTATGGAAAAGATACCCCCTCGTTATATTTTGGATGTGGCGCATAATCCTGCAGGAATGAGGGCATTGTCTGAGTCTATTACTCCCAAAGTTGTTCTTTTAGGACTTTCAAGAAGGAAAGAGGCGTTTGAAACGTGGAAAGCTGCCCATCTATTTAAATGTCCTATTCTGTTATTTGCCGGAAAGCATCCACGCTGCTTAACACAAGAAGAGCTTAATAGCCTTACCGAAGGTAGCCAACCTATCTACTCCTGCTTTGAAGAGGCTCTCTTACGAATAGAAGATAAAAACAATGTCCTAATTACCGGTTCCTGTTTCATTATGGCCGAAGTGAGAAAACAACTGGAAATTATAGAAGATTATGACCCATTTGATTTAAACGAAAAGATAATGCCTAATTTCTTGAGGGGGTTGCAAAACTAGCGCCAAAACGATTTTTTGATGATTTTGTTAAAAGTG